>NZ_JAQSLN010000004.1:0-300000 GCF_028649655.1 Halobacteriovorax sp. GB3 | reverse complement strand
TTCGTACTCACATTCCTATTAAATGAAACACATGCACTTCCAACTTATTGCAAGAAAGTTGATGGAGACATCCAATCTAAAATCTCTTCTTGTCTTGAGAGAAAAGAGGAAAGCTCTGCAAATGATCTAATGGAATTTGCGCAAAAATTTAGTGATTACAATGTTGAAGGGTATTCCAAATCTCTTGAAAAAAAGATGGCCCAAAGAGCTCTGTCTGTTCTTTCTAGTCTCTATGCAAAGAAACTCGAATCTTTTCCAACGGAGAAGCCTGTGGGGCTAGATCGAGAAGTAAAGTCTTGCTTGGCAAAGTTTGGGGTCTCATATCCTACTCCAAAGAACGGTAAGTTATCTGATAAAGAAGAGACGAAAAGACAAGAGGCGGTTAAGTCTTTAATGAATGCTTCTGTTTTTGCTGAATCGGTTTTTGAAGAAATTGAAGAATTAAAAAGTAAGAAAGATTCTATCTATCTTCCAAGAAATGTTAGAAGCCAACAAGAGGCAGAAAAACTTAGAGAGGCCTACGATAAAAAGAGAGATTTAGAAAAACAAATCTATGGCCTAAATCGCGAACTCATTGCTCTTTCTAATCAATTTCCACAATTATTTGAAAGAGGAAAGAATCTTTTTCAATATCCGACAGGTGAGATGAAAAGATCAAAGCTTCAGTTGAATCTTGAAAAACATTTTTCAGATAAAATTGGAGACTCCAAACACAGTTACAACCAATCTCTCTTTAGACATGATCTTCATCGCTCTACAGATGGTAGAAACGTCGCCAACTATATTAATAGTTATTTGAAAGAGAATGAGAAGAAAATAACAAATGAAGATGATCTTAAAAAGTTAGCCTTTAATTATGAGGCCAAGGAAGCGCAGGCCCTAAAAGACATAAATAATTCGATGAAAGAGTTGTGTGATGGCAATATTGATCAGTTACACAATCATCCGGCCCTTATGACCTCTCTATATCAGGAGTCAATTAACAATGGCGATCAAGCTCTTTTTCAGATGGCCCATTGTAAAATGATTGATGAGAACCCTGAGAATCCAGATGCCAATTGGGGATTACTCCTTGCTGGAGGAGGGCTTATTGCAATGAGCTTTATCCCAGGAGGAGTTTTTGTTGCTGCAACTATTGCTGGTGGTATTGGATTTGGAGTTTATGGGGCCCATGAAACTTATAAAAGTTATCACGATCTTTTATTAGATAAAGGATTGGCCCACTCTCAAATTATTGATCAAGAGAAGTTAACAGAAAGAGAGAAGACACTTGTATTAAATAGCTACTTTTCTCTTTTAGATGCTGTATCTCCAGGATTCTCTAGATTAGCTAAGGCAAAGCCTATGGTAAGTGCTCAGAGCTCTGAGGTACAGTTAATGAAAAGAAGAGAAAGTATTAATCATGATTATATTAATGAGGGTGAGGAATACTTCTACGAGAATGACCCATTCTCCATAGCGTGGAAGGGCCTTGGAAAAAAATCCCCAAGACCTTCAGATACAGCAGAATTAATTAATGCTTTTGGATATGAAAAGTTTTATCAATTGAAGAAAGAGGCACTTTCGTTACACGGAGATTCTCTTATTGAATATGAGCTTTTTCTTAAAGAGATGGATGTTCCTTATACTGTTGCTTTTGATAAGGAGGACAAGAGACCTTTTATTGAATTATCATTTGAACAACTAGAGGAAGCAGGAATACCAAGTGCAAAAATTATTAAATTTCTAAGTCAAAATAATGATGCTACAGGAAACTTGAAAAGATATTACGCCTCTGTAGAAAATGGTGTGGATGAAGATTTAACACAAAATGGAGCTAGAGTTTTAGATTACAAAGATCCTTCAGAATTAAAGATAATATTTGACCCTTATCGCCTAAACTTTTTAACCGCTCATGGAATTAACGATCCAACGAAAGGGCTTTATCTAAAAATGAGTGACATTGGACCTTTATTGAATGAAGGGAAGATTGCTGGAACAACTCGCCATGAATTTCAACATCGTTATTTCCAAAGAGAGCGAAGTTTCGAAAATTATGAAAGTCCATATCATTCTGAGTTTAAGGCAGAGAATGGAGCGTCATTAGGAAAAACGGGATATAAGAGATATCAGTCTAGTGAAGAATTATATAATTTTGCGAACCAAGGATTTTGGGATATGAGAGAGAACTTTAAAAAACTTTCTCGTTTTGATGAACCAATTGAAAAAGGTTTGAATGATTTGAATCCTAAACTTCCCAATTTCGAGAAAGAAGCTCGCGCAATGGATGTTGCCATTGATGATGCTATCTTCATGGCCGAGCAAACAAAAACAAATGCAGCTAAAGTTGTTAATGTTGTAGCAGTTGCGAAGAAATCTAAAGATACGAGACTTGATTTCGATTATAGGACTGGTTCAGCGGCCATTAGCTTTGCAGACGATTTAAAATATTATCGTTATGTTAATCCAAAAGATATCTATGAATATAGAAGACTTCTAAAAGAACATGGTGAAAAGTTTCACCCAGGACTACCTCTTGAAAAGAACCTATTTGATCAGACAAAATATAATAAAGATAAACATTATCGTGCAAGTGTTGATGTTATTATGGAGAAGAAAAAAATGTTCTATGATGATATCCAGCAAAGTGCGCAAGGTCTTGTGGATCGGTCTAATCGCATAATTGACGAACAAGATGAACTTATCGTTGCTGTAGATGATTTTAAAAAATTGACGAAAGGTCATTATCAGAAACTTAAAGAAGGCTATGATCTAAGTTCTACTGAAGCTAAGGAAATCGAAGAGTCTTATCGCGAACTCTATTTGAAAATGAGAAGAATCGGTGTAGCTGCTCAGTAGTTAAAGCCTTTTGTAAGAATACCATAAACTATATAAACAAGCCGGAACGAAGAGTAGTCCTGATAGAAAAATGAAGATGAGAGGATCTGATTCTTGCGTAAGAAGCATTGGACTTTGAATTAACTTAGTAACGACTTCTTTAGAACTCAAAGAAAGTTTTTTCCAAATTAAATTATAGATAAATAAGATAATAAAGAAAAATATAAAAGAGATAGCCAGACCTATCTTAGAATGTGCCTTTTGTTCTTTTAATATATCCTGATTACTCCAGAAAATGTCTTTCTCATTTAACTCATCTTTATTAATCGTTTTTGTATTTGAATAGTAGGAGTCCTTCACTTTTGACCAGAGTCTCTTTTTTACAAGAATCCTTTTCAATAAAAGAGGAAGAATAAAAATTAATGAACTTATCAATACTTTTGTTACAACTGAATTTTCATTAGAAAATAAAAAAGTGGCATGACCACCAAATCCAAAAAATCCAAAAATGATTCCAAAGATTAGATGTGTCTTATTATCAAACTTAATATGGCGATCATTGTGATGAAGTCTCAAAATATCGAGACGATCACCAATTTGATAATTAATGATATTCTTCGAGCCTGATTGAACATAAATCTCCTCTCCTGAATTCGAAACAAAAGATACAATTGGAGCATACATAATGCTACTTGTTCTTGAACTTGAAGTATTTGTTCGGCTTATATACTTTTCAACACCAACAATTTTCCCGCGGACTCTTTGTCCATATCTCTTAAAAAGAAAATGAATAGATAAGAAATAAATCGAGATTAGAACAAAAGGGACGGTTATAAATCCAAGGGCAATCATGTTTAATCCTTCAAAAGTAGTTCAATTTTACTGATGTAAATCAAGGTAGAAAAAAGAGATTATGAGATAATTATAAGAGATAAACATCTTCAAGGAGTAGGGGATGAAAAAGCTTCTAATTAATCTAAAAGTTCTTACTTTTCTTATGACCGGTGCTGTTAGTATGAGCGCTAAAGGAAACACTCGCCATCAATGGGTCTTTTTTGATTTAGGGGATACGATTGTTAACACTAAAGACAAAAAAGGTTTCCACTATTTTGATGGAGCAAAGGCTTACCTTGAGTCGCTCCGAAAAATGGGGCTTCACATTGGGATCATTTCCAATATTCCTGAGACCTTTGGAATGAGTTACGAAGAAAAGCTGCAAACATTAAAAACACTTATTCAATCAAAGTGGAATGATAAAGAGCAGTTTGATTGGAGCCTTTTTGATGAGATACTTCTGCCATTGAATAATAATGAATTAAAGCCAGCGGATATTCTTTTTTTAAGAGCTTTAAGTAGAGCAGGAGAGTGCCCGAGTATTTATATCTCAGAGAATGAGAGAGAAGTATTGAAGGCCGAATCCATGGGAATTGCAGGTCATTTATTTGATAAAGAAAGTCAGGGAATGTACGTTCCTCTCGAGATTCTCGAGTCTTATATTGATGAAAATTATGCCCGACCAATTCCATCGGAGTGTATTCTCTAAAAGAGCCTTCTTTAGAGGCAAATATAACGCACTACTAATTAACGGGGGTTTTTCCTATAATTTTCTTGATGAGATTATTGAAAAACCTCTCCCTTATTTCCACTGCACTTTCTCTCACTTTTTCAAGTGCCTTTGCACTCGATTTTGAAGATGCTGTTTTTCCAGAACTCGCAACGTCGGGGCGAGCTCTTGCCATGGGAAATGCTTATATTGCTAAGGTCGATGATAGCTCGTCAGTGTTTTATAACCCCGCCGGATTAGGAACAGTTCGCTTTCCACATCTTCACTTGAGTAATCTTCACTTAGAAGTGAATAAGGGATGGCTTAAAACCGGTGCTGGTGGAAGCATCACAGATGCTGCAGGAAATATTACGAAAGGATTTTCAATTGATGGAACCAGACAGCTTTTAAAAGACAATCCTGGTCATATTTCTCATTCACGTTTCAATTTTCTACCTAATTTTACAGCACGCTATATTTCTTTTGGATACCTTCTTTCGATTCGCCAAAAAGCGAGTTTGAGCTCTGAGACTGGCTCTCAATTTAAGTACGCATGGAGAAGAGATCATGGACCTTACGTTGGTATCAACGTTTCTCTCTTTGGCGGTGTCTTTAAAATTGGAAGTTCCGTGACATGGCTTATGAGAAAAGAGTCCTTAGGTGAATCGGACCCTGACATTACAATAGAACTTGGTGAAGCTGATTATTATAAAGGTTCTGCTGCGATCATTAACAGTGGGGTTAAGTTAACTCTTCCTGTTCAATGGTTACCAACGTTTGCTGCGAATATGCACAATGCAACAGAACAGGACTTTGGTAATGCTAGTGGAAAAGGTAAACCAGATAAAATCCTCAATTCAATGGACTTAGGCTTTTCTGTGACACCGCAAATTGGAAAATTAATTCGTTGGCACTGGGAAGTAAACTGGAAAGACTTTGGTTCAGAGTATGAAGGTGTTAGTACAAAGAGAAAATTAACTCTTGGATCTGAGCTCGATATTGCTCGTACATTCTTTCTAAGGTTTGGTTACGGTGATGGATTTGGTTCAGCAGGCCTTGGAATTAAAACAAGAAAACTCGAATTCGATCTCACAACATATGCTGTTGAAAATAGTGATGAAGACTATGAGGGCACAGAGGATCGCCGTTTCTCAATGACTATTTCCTCAGGATTCTAGAAGTCCTTAAAATCATTCGATTCCCCTTCTGAACATGTCGCCTCGCGCATAGCAAAATTTAGACAAATGCCTGTTGTTTGGGTAATGTTTCCTAGCATTTTTCAAAGAACAACACTATCTACTTGAGGATTTCCTATGCTCGATAAAACTAAAGGAAAATCAATGAAAGCAAAAAAAGAATCACGTGCAAAATTGATTGAAAAAAAGATGAAGCTAGCTAAGAAGCTAAAGCTTTCAAACGATGATCTCAAAGATATGCTTAGAAATATCTTTCTTTCGCGTAAGTTAGATGACGCTGAGATCACAATGAAGAAGCAATCAGTTGCCTTCTTCCAAATTTCAGGTGCTGGACACGAAGGTGTTCTAACTGCTGCAGCAAAAGTTTTAAAACCAAAACACGACTGGTTTATTCCATATTATAGAGACCGCGCTCTTTGTACAGGACTTGGTGTAACGGCTTACGAAATGCTTTGTCAGGCCAATGGAAATATTGGTGATACAGCAACTCACGGGCGTCAGATGCCAGCTCACTGGGGTAACGTAAACCTTAATATCGTTCAAAAGTCTTCTTGTACTGGAACACAATTTCTTCAAGCATGTGGTGTTGCTGAAGCGGGACTTTTCCTTCAAAAGCTTAGAGACACTGATGGTGTTGATGTTTCAAACTTCAAATTAGAAGATCAAGAAGTTGTTTATACTTCATGTGGTGATGGAACAACATCTCAAGGTGAATTCTGGGAAGCAATGACTACTGCTTGTGTTAACAAACTACCAGTACTCTTTCACGTTGAAGATAACGGTTACGCTATTTCAACTCCAACATTTGTTCAAACTCCAGGTGGATCGATTTCAAAAGCACTTGATGAATTCCCTGGATTAAAAGTTATTGAATGTGATGGTAACTGCCCAATCGAATCTTATGAAGCTTTCGAAAAAGCAGCGAAGCATATTAGAAGTGGAAAGGGACCAGTCCTTCTTCACTCTCACGTAACGAGACCTTATTCTCACTCTCTCTCTGATGATCAATCTATGTATAGAACTTCTGAAGAGCTTGCAGAGGAAAAAGAAATTGATGTTTTTAACTCTTATCCAAAGACACTTGTTGAAGGTGGAGTTATGAGCGAAACAGAAGTTGAAGAACTTCTTGCGGAAGTTTCAACTCATGTTAGAGAAGAAATGAAGCGTGCAATTGATACTGAATGGCCAAAGCCAGAAGATTCGATGAAACACCTATACTCAGAAGATGTTGATCCTACTTCTTCAGAATTTGATGTTGCAGGAACATTTGAAGGAAAAGATGATGTTCCAATGGCCTCTGCTATCAACTCAGTTCTAAAAAGTGAGTTCTCTAAGAACCCATTCTTAAGAATGTTTGGTGAAGATGTTGCAGACTTCTCGCAACTTGAAAAACTCGACAATCCAGACCTTAAAGGAAAGGGTGGAGTATTTAAGGTTTCTTCTGGAGTTCAAAGAGCTTCAAAAGAAGGACAAGTTTTCAACTCACCACTTGCTGAAGCCAACATTGTTGGTCGTGCCATTGGTATGTCAATGAGAGGACTTAAGCCAGTTGTAGAGATTCAATTCTTTGACTATATCTGGACAGCTTATATGCAACTTAAAAACGAGATGGCGACAACTCGTTACCGCTCTGGTGGAGACTTTAAATCACCAATGGTTGTCCGTGTTCCAATCGGAGGATACCTAAGAGGTGGAGCAATGTATCACTCGCAATGTGGTGAATCTCTTTACACTCACATTCCAGGTGTTCGCGTTGTCTTCCCATCAAATGCTGCTGATGCTGCAGGTCTTCTTAGAACGGCAATTCGTTGTGATGACCCTGTTATGTTTCTAGAGCACAAACACCTTTACTACCAAGGTTATAACAGAACTGCTGATCCAGGAGAGGAGTATATGATTCCTTTTGGTAAAGCGAGAATCTGTAAGCAAGGTAGTGACGCTACTGTTGTTGCTTGGGGAGCCCTTGTTCAAAAATCAATTGATGCTGCTAAAAAAGTAGAGGAAGAGACTGGTAAAACTATTGAAGTTATCGACCTTAGAACTCTTGCTCCTTTTGATATGGATGCGATTAAAGAATCTCTTTCTAAGACAAATAGACTTCTTGTTTGTCACGAAGAGACGAAGACTTCAGGTTTCGCTGGAGAAATTGCAGCAAGAGTGAACGAAGAGTGTTTTGAAGCGCTCGATGCTCCAATTCTTCGTGTTGCTGCTAAAGACTCTCACATTGCATATTGTCCGACTTCTGAGGATTATCTTCTTCCTCAAGTTAGTGATGTGTATGAAGAGCTTAAAAAACTTCTATCTTACTAAAATTTTCTTTTATAAGGCCCACCTCTTTGGTGGGTCTTTATTTTCTATCCTACATTTTCTTTCATAGTGATACTGATAAAGAACGTTGTTGCATACAATAAGATAGGGATGCCAACTCTTATATCCTCTTCTTGTTCTCTTTAAATGAGTCATGTCACTTGCTGGTTTAAGAACATAGTCATTATTATGAGGAGTCTTTCTATAAGTGCTTTTTGGAGCATTTAAAAGAGGCTGGGTCTGGAAGAATAGGAGAACCAGAACCCAGCCAGGTCTCCTCGTTCGAATCATTTGAAACACACAGATAATGATAATTGTACTTGCAAAAAACTTAGGTCCTTCAGTGGCCAGAGAATTTGAAAGATGAACGAGTGAGAGAAATATTTTTATAAGATATTCACTGAAAAAGTAGTTGAAATAACCTAGTGGTAACAAAATGAGAATGAGAGGAAAGAGTAATGTAAACAGAGAGGTTAGAGCAAAGCCAAATAATGGTCCTAGAAGATAGATACTCTCAAATTGGAAGTAAGAGATAATCATTTGCCCCAAATAAAGAGAAGGCAAGATAAGAAAATTCTTATCCTTTAAGGCCATAATGGAACCAAAGAATAGGAAGCTATAAGTGAAACTAAGTGGAGAGTAGCGAAAACTTCCAACGAGTAAGTCGATTAGCATAGTGGCTAAAAAGGAATACCATAAATCGAGATTTTGAAACTTGCTACCAAGTGACTTTGAAAGAAGATAGAAAATACCCATTCGTTTTAATGAGTAGAGTTTTGGGAAAAAGAAAACAGAGGAAAGACAAAGACCAATGACAGTGTTCTTTATTCGATGTGACTTAGTAAATTTTCTAAGAATAAAGCTTAGAAATAGTATAAGAGAACTTAAATGAAGACCAGAGGGAGTTAAGAGATGAAGAAGGCCTAGGTTTTGAAACTTCTTTTTTAATGCTCTTGGAAAGCTTTTCTTATCTCCTAGGAGAATTGCGTTTAAAAATGACTTAGACAATTCATTACTCGTTAGATTCGTTAAAAGGGTAACTTGTTTTGTGCCTCTCCATGTATATGAGAAGGGCTTTCTTTCAGTGAAGAGTATTAAAAATAAGAGAGAAAGTGAGAAGACAAAACAATATCTGGCCATGCCTTTTATAGGCAAGCCGTTGAAAAATAAGAGTTCTCTAAGTAATTAAAAATTAAGATGTATGTCACTGTGGGTCAAAGACTTAACACAATGAGTTCATTAGTGGTATATGTTGAGGTCCAACAATAAAGGAATCACAATGAATAATATGCTTATTGCAACGGCGCTTAGAAAGGATTTAGAGCTTTATTTTTCTGAAGACGATCTCGCTAGAAATATTTTTTATACGTCGAGCTTACCAAAAGATATGGTGCAATGTTCTCTTAAAATTAAAGATGACATGATCTTGGCAGGTCTTCCTTATTTCGTAGAGGCGTTTCGTTATTTAGGAGCTGAAAATCTTAAGCTTGAAGCATTTGAACAATATGAAGGAAAGAAGTTTTTAAAATCAGAAAAAGCTGAAATTAAATTTGAACTTCCTTTTTCAATTGCTTTAACAGGCGAGCGTATAGCTCTTAACCTACTACAGCAAGCATCAAGTATTGCAACTTATACGAATCAATTTGTTGAGATTGCAAAAGAAAAAGGTGTCTCTATTTTAGATACGAGAAAAACAACTCCAGGACATCGTTCACTTGAAAAATATGCTGTTCGTATTGGTGGAGGACACAATCACCGCCTAGGTCAAACTGATCTATGGATGGTAAAAGATAATCATAAAAGTTTTTTTGGTGGCGTGAAGCAAGCTGTTGAATTTTTTCAATCGATGAAAGGCTTCTATACACCGATTGAAGTTGAAGTTCACAACATGGATGAACTTGATGATGTACTTTCACTTGGTATTCGTCACATAATGCTTGATAACTTTACACCTGAGATGATTGAGCAAGCAGTAGCTAAGAAGCCTTCTGGCGTGACTTTTGAAGTCTCAGGAGGAATTCGCTTATCTAATTTAAATGAATATCTTATTGATGGCCTTGATGCCATTAGTGTTGGGGCCTTAACTTATGGAGCTCCAAGTGTAGATGTTTCATTAAAATATCATCGATAAGAATGATAAGAAGATAAGAGAATTATATGAATGAATATAGCTTTGATGTTTTAATTATTGGAACAGGAATTGCGGGACTTTCGACTGCGACAAAACTTGCTGAAACTGGAATTCGAGTTGGTCTTGTTACGAGGGAGAGTGATCCCAATGTTACAAATACCTATTGGGCCCAGGGGGGAATCATTTATTCTCCAGCCAGTGATGATTCATTGATTAAAGATATTTTAAAAGCATCGGCAAATTCATCAAATCTAAAAGCGGCCAAAAGACTTACTGAAAGATCTGGTCGCATTCTCGAAGATATTCTCATTGATAAAGCAAAAACAAATTTTGAACGCGAAGAAAATGGAAAGCTCAAGTTCACAAGAGAAGCAGCTCATTCAAAAGATCGTATTCTCTATCAAGGTGACTTTACTGGAAAGGCGATCCAAACATCTCTATTGAATTATTTGAAAGATAAGTCTCGTTTTCCAAATGTCTCAATTTTAACAAAGCATACGGCAATTGATTTATTAACACCTCTTCACCACGGTGTTCGTATTCAACAGAGATATGAAGATCTCAAAGTTGTAGGAGCTTATCTCTATAACCAAGAAACCAAAGAAGTTTGCAAGGCCATCTCAAAGTATACAGTACTTGCAACTGGTGGAATTGGCTCTATTTATCTACACCACTCTAACTCTGAAGGGGCGAGAGGTGATGGACACGCCATGGCCAAAAGGGCCGGAGCAGTTTTAACTGATATGGAATTCATTCAATTCCACCCAACGACTTTTTATAATAGTTCATCTCACAGGCGTTTTCTTATTTCTGAAGCTGTTAGAGGTGAGGGGGGAGTTCTTTTTAACTGTAATGGTGAAAGGTTTATGGAAAACTATCATCCAGACCTAGAGCTTGCACCAAGAGATGTTGTTGCTAGGGCGATCTTAGAAGAGACCATTGAGACTAAGCATGAATGTGTTTACCTCGATATTTCACATAAAGATGCTGATTGGTTGAAAAACCGTTTTCCAACAATTTATGATCACTGCTTAGAAAATGGAATTGATATTACTAAGAAGCCAATTCCTGTTGTTCCTGCTGCTCATTACACTTGTGGTGGAGTAAAAACTGACCTCGATGGAAGAACCTCTCTAGAAAATCTCTATGCTGTTGGTGAGGTTGCTTGTACTGGCCTTCATGGTGCCAATCGCCTTGCATCGACTTCACTCCTTGAAGGTCTAACATTTGGCTATATCGCTGCAGAAAATATCTTAGAAAAGATTGGGAAAGTAGAGCTTTACCAGGCCTTCGATATCAAAGACTGGCAAGATGGAGTAAAGAAAACAGATCGTGCACTTTTACATCAAGACTGGTTAACACTGAAACAAACGATGTGGAACTATGTCGGTCTGACAAGATCAAATGATCGTCTTGGACGAGCAAATGCGATGTTTCACGAACTTCTCGATGAGATTGGAAAATTCTATAAGAAATGTGTTCTTACCGATGAATTAATCGGTATTCGTAATGCCGTAGAAGTCGGTTATATGGTCCTTCAGGCATCGAGACGAAATAAAGAATCACTAGGATGTTTCTTTCGAAAGGGAAGCTAATATTGTTTCTTTAATTGCTTGAATCGCTGGTAGATTTTTATTTTCTAAGCGATAAGCAAGATAGAGTTCATCTTTAAAAAACGGCACATCATTGAGTGGCCTTATTTTCGTTCCAGATATACAGGTTGCAACTCTCTTAGGTAAAAGAGCAATCCCTGCTCCTGTTTCACACAATTTCGTAATATTCTCTAAACTAGAAAGATGAATATGCTTATAGTTTTTGTATTCGGATTTTTTTAGTCTTTTAAGTAGTTCTTGTGATTGTATTAAATGGGAATCGTAAATGAGATTCTTTTGAATTTTCCCCTTTGATTTTACAAAGAGTGTTACTTCATCATCGAGAACCTTCTGCAGAATAAGATCAGGGTGTTTTGTAGGATTAATAACAAGTCCAAGATCGAGATCAAACGTAATGATTGATTCACATATGTGACGTGATAAATCGTGATTGATAATTAATTCTAAATCGGGATAGGCTCGCGATAACTTAGGAAAAAAAAGAGGTAGCATGTAAAGGCCAACACTTCTATGAAGCCCAAACTTGTATTGGCCAATGGGAGCACTGTCGAGTTCACGTGTTTCATTGTAGAGATTATTCCAATTCTCAATTAAGTCACGAGCTTTTAAACGAAACTTTTCACCGGCCTTAGTCAAAGTAATTCCCTTTTTATGACGATGAAAGAGAGTTACCTGAAGACTATTTTCAAGTTTTTGCATGGCCATCGTTAAAGTGGGCTGACTGACTCCTAGAACTTTAGACGCCTTAGAAATATTCTTTACATTTGCTAGTTTTAAAAAATAGGTGATTTCGTTGTGGCTCGGTAACATAAAAAAATCCTATGGTAAAAATAGATTTTAATAATTTTATTTAATTTATCAGAAAAGATAATTTAGTCCTACAGAAAGGGGAGGAACTATGAAAAAAATTATGTTTTCTGTTATCATGCTAGGAATTTTACCAACACTTACATTTGCACAAAGAACAGAGCGAGTTCTTAAGGATGTGACAACACCAATCATGGTTAAGGTAACTGAAGAAAATGTGAGATGTTCGGAAATTGGGTA
Organism: Halobacteriovorax sp. GB3; assembly: GCF_028649655.1. Taxonomy (NCBI): domain Bacteria; kingdom Pseudomonadati; phylum Bdellovibrionota; class Bacteriovoracia; order Bacteriovoracales; family Halobacteriovoraceae; genus Halobacteriovorax; species Halobacteriovorax sp. GB3. The sequence continues at coordinate 287,346 of NZ_JAQSLN010000004.1, read as the reverse complement.
CGGTTTTAGTGAATTAAAACTTAATGTCCCAAGCCTACGATGGCTTGCTGTTTTAGATCATTCAAATGCTGAAAACCTTGGACCGTGTGTAACTGCTGGAGCTTGTGCCAATCCTGATCTTGATCGACCAGGAAGAAGTCCTTTGGACATCATTATTAACGGAGAAGATCTTGTGAAAACAGATGTTCGTATCATTCTAACTGAAGTATTTGAAAAACATGACGAACAATGTTTTAGAAGTCTTGAAGAGAAAGTAGAACTAGAAATACGTGGTGTACCTTTTAAACACTTTGCTACGAAATCAATTGGAACTTTACCTGTTGAAGAATGTTTATAATTGTCTGTGTGAGGTTCTCCTAGAATGGGAGAACCTCTTTTTCAAGTGGTAAGAGAATATCCTTTAAAATTTCTCTTTTAACGAGATGTTTTCTAGCAGTTACGGGAAGAAACGAGAGGAAGTGCTTCTTTCTTATAAGAGGGATTTCTTTTCCAAAAATATCTAGCGTTAATTTTGGCATTCTTCTCACAAATTGAAGACCATCATAGATCTCTGTCGTACAATTATTTTTTAATGTATTATACATTTCCTTATGATTTGAGTTTCTATTTGCTCGATCAACATAATAATCAAACAACGTTCTAACTTGCTTATCATTAAAGCTTAAAAGAAGTTGTTGGTTTTTGTGTTTCTTCTTTATTACAATATGGTTGTAGGCCGTCTTTAAGGAGAACATTCTGGCCGAAAGAGCATAGCGATCCATGAGTCCACGAAAGAGGCTGTATTTCTCTCCCTTAATCGATTTGAGGGCTTCGAATGAAATAATGAGAGAACTAAGATGTAGGATCTCACCTTTATTTGTCTCATTCTGTCCCTCTAAAGTAATTTGTTTTCCTTCTTTGAGATCGAATCTCATCTGAGTATGAGCGGCTATCCATTCTGGTGGAAAAAACTCTACTTGTAAGATAACTCTTTTGAAGATATTGCCATTAGGAATTGATGCTTTCCAGTACTTTCCTTCGTGAAGAAAGTTTGCAATGACAAGTGAGTCTTGATTATTTGTGACACGCTTTAAATTTCTTCTTTTTTCAAGGTCGAGACAAACACCTTTATACTTTCCTTTTGGAACTCTAGAAAAGGTCTCATAAGGGTCATCGTAGAAAAACTGACAGTCTTTTTCACTGATAAGGCCGGCAAACGAGCATAAGCTTAAAAAAAGAATAACGAGACTGAATGTTAATTTCATTTCGTTCTACTTTCTTCTCATTAAGAGAAGGTATTCGTTTCGATGTGATACCAATGACATTCCTTGTACTTTCTTAAAACCCGCTTTCCTTGCTTTATCAATATGGCCTTTTATAAACTTCACCATAAAAGGCTTTGGTAATTTAATAGTTAAATAGACCGTTTCAAGATCATCACCAATCATCTCGGCCATTCGTAGAGTCTCATTTAAAGATTGTTCAAATGGAAGGTTCATATCATTAGCTATGATTGAAATCCCTTTTCCTAGGCGGATGTCTCTTTTGTTAACTGTTTGAACACTTTTATGTATATGAGTGAAAAGGGGAGATTCTAAAACAGAAGAGTCCATTTCTGCTGGATCGACTCCATAAACCTTTGCACCTTCAGTTGTGAGAAAGTAACTCGCTCCGCCTGGTGAACTTCCCAATTCTAGAACTGTTTTATTCTTTAAAGATTCACCTGTTCTCATTGTTGCTTCAGCAATTTTTAAATAGGCCCTTGAAGGAGCTTCTTCAGGTTGAATAAGACATGGGTCACTAACAGGAAAAGGACTTAATTTATTACTATGGATATGCTCGGTGATCCAGTAGTTCTCTTTTATTTTATAGATCGTTCTCACTTTTTGACCTACTTCAGTTGCAGGCTTTCCCGTTGGATGATTTTCGAAATCTACAAAATGGTCTGTTGGCAATACTTCATAAGATGTGGTCTTTTCGATAAATAGTGAAACTCGTCGAGCAAAGACAGGATTAATTTGAAAGATGCTATCTAACTTGAAATTTTTATCCGACTTAAAACTTAAAAGATTTTGATAAGAAAAGCTTGGCCTTAAGAAAGGATAGCGAAGCTTAATCTCTTCTTTTAAGTGTTTGATATTTTCTGAATTGGTGTAGAAGAGAATAAATATATTTTCCATGGCCGCAGTGTAATGGAAAAGCTGAGTGGGCGTAAGCCCCCTCGTTATATTTATAGGTTACTTACCATTGATAAATGAGAACAATACCTCCACCAACTTTTAAATCATCATAGAGAAAATCAGCGAAATCAGTGAGAGAAGTGGCATCTCCTGTTTCCAAGGCGTTAAGAAATTCATGAGGTCTTGAAATGGATAGGCCCATCTTTAGATTACCAGACTTAACTGGGGTTAGATTGATATGTTGTGAAGCAACAGCTTCTTTAATGAGAATTATTTGCAATAACAAGAGAATACTGGAGTAGATAAATACTTTCATTGCCTTGCTCTCCTTTAAGAGGGAGGGATTTGCACCAAGTTTCATGGTGCAAATCTTCAGATAGGGCGTTGAGTTGTCCAGAGAATCACTCCATGATTCAGTGCTGGAATAGATAAGTTGCCTCTAATTTCAATGATTTGTCTCTGGCATTCATATTCCTTGAGGCAATGTGACCGATACTTTCGCCAGTATTTCAAGCTGCAATTTTAAACATAGTTAAGATTGTGCGCGTCTTGTCTCCGAGATAATCTGAGAGGTTGTCGTAATGTTTTTCAGTACTTACCTCTTCAACAGTTGGAGCAAGCGCCTCTTCCCATGTCACGGCTTCGTTGCAACGACATGAAATCATTTCATTTTCTTCTTTTCCTGCAAAAAACGTCGTCTTGCCGTCTAGATCGCAGAACATGAAGAAGTTGCCGCGGATTGGACTGAAGTCCCAAGAACAATTTTGAAAGCTCGTTCCGCGGAAATCTGTTTCAGTAATTTCACAGAATTCGAATCTGCAATCAATGAAATTGCAATTTGAAAACGTCGAATTCTTAATAACACTTCCATAAAAGACACAAGATTCGAAAGTCACATTTACAAAGGTTGTGAGAGAGAAGAGAGAACCAGAAATACTTAACCCCTTAAGATCACTGTTTTTCAGTGTCTCATTTTCAATAACCTCATAATGAGCGATACTGTGGGATTGGTTAAAAATAGGATTGAAGAACTTGGTTAGAGTTTTCATTTTGTGACCCCCGAATCCTGTGCTTTAAGCTCCATTATTTGAAGCCCAATTGCAGTATAGAATACCTGACTCGTTGCGTCAAGAAAGAAAATTGCATTAAGAAATTTTTTTGCAATTCCGATAATGAAATTGAGGACTTTAGTGAGACATTTTTCGCTAGGTCCTAGGGTGACATAATGAATAATTAATAACTTACCGTCACCAGGAGGATTCCATGTCGAAATTTGAACGTGCAAGCTTTCAAGACTTTTTGGCCACTGTTGTAAAGTATATGAGATTACGAGGAGTTGCGACTCAAAAGCAGCTTGCAGAGCTCACAGATACTGGTGTTTCAACGATGAGCCGCTTTATGTCGATGAAAGTTGGAGATCTCGACGAACACCTTATTGCTAAAATCGTCGCAAAATTGCAGATCCCTACTATGGAAATTGTAGATTTTGTCGAAGAGGATTATACGGATCAGTTTCTAAGGCTTGTAAGGCTATATAGAGACGAACCCTTATCCCCAGCAGAAGAAGCGCAATCAGCACAAAGAAGTGAGCCTCAGAGCTTAGGAACAGAGAGAACATTTGATGAGGCTGTTTCTGAAACTTTAAGTGTTGGTGGAGGTAAGAGAAATGCAAATGCTAATGTTAAAATAGGTGGTAAATCGGGAACAATTCCTTTTCGTGCAGATGAAGGGGGAAGAAGTTCAGGAGATACGATTCAGCGAAAGCTGCAAGAGTTAACTCCGAGACAAAAAGCTTATATGACGGACTTTCTTCATCTCGATATGGAAGGACGTGACTTAATAGTGGATCTGGGGAATGAGCTCTTTCGCTATTTCCGCCAGAAAGGATTGATTGCTTGATAAAATACTGGCTTTTAATAAGCATGTTTTTTTCAGTTTCATCATTTTCATTTCCAAAGAAATTGGAGGTCTACTTTCTTGCGCCTCCAGTAGTCTCTCAATTAGAAAAATCTCTTAAAGAATTTGCTCAATACCCAATTGTCTCTAGTTCAGTTGAGTTGGCCCAGAAATACGATTGTACGCCGATGGGTGATGGATGTTTCCATCCTCAGCTTGGTTTTATTAAAGAACATGCTGACAGTTTAACCAAAGAAGAGTTTGAAAAAAAGAAAACAGAGAAAACTCTTAAGCAACTTAAAACGATTAACTCAATGGATGTTAATATGATCGACTGCAAAGATGGAGATTACTTTGATATCTTTTGTGGTAAAGCAAAAAAAGATCTCGCACCAGCAGGTGATATGGAAGTTTGGATTGATACAAGCTCTAGCATGAAAAGAGTCGACTTCAACGGAGATGAGGATCATTGTTCAAGGCGATCTTTTGCTGAAAAACTCATTCACAGTTGCCCTAAGGCAAAGCTATCAATATCCGTTTTTAACACTTCCAAGAAAATGTTGGGTGGACACGATACTCTTTGTTTAAATTATGGACTTAACGATGAAAAGAGACTCATGAGATGGATTGAAAATTCAAGGGCAAAACATCTTGTTGTCGTAACAGATGTTGATGAGCTATCTCCATCGCTTAGAACTTTCTTAGACAATAATGGTGCGATCATGCACGGCGGAGATTACGCGAACTTTGATGGGGAAAAGCTCATTAAAGCCTCATCAGAGCTGATTAATTCTTGTAAATCCTTATAAGTTTTTGTACTTCATAGTCTATGTTTAAAAATTTAATTAAGTGGTCTGACAGCGATCACGCAGAACTTCCTTGGCGTAAAAAGAGAACTCTTTATGGGACTCTTGTATCTGAAATTATGTTGCAGCAAACAACTGTTGGAACAGTTCTTAGCCACTTCGATCGATTTTTAAAACTCTATCCGACGCCTTACGATTTAGCCCAGTCGACAGAAGAAGAAGTTTGCATAGCTTGGAAAGGTCTTGGCTACTATAGAAGAGCTAGAAATCTTAGAAAAGCTGCTATTGATATCGTTGAGAATTTCGATGGAGAAATTCCTCTTGATTATGAAAAGCTTATTTCAATAAGTGGGGTTGGAGAATATACGGCCAATGCTATTTTATCAATTGGTGCTGATCATAAAGCACTTGCTATTGATGCAAATATTGAGAGAGTTGTTTCTAGACTTTATGGGATTAAAGAAAAGAAAGGTCCTAAGCTTCAAAAAATGATTAAAGCATTATTTGAAGAGGGAAAGGTTTTAAAAGACATTGATAAAGTTGGGGCGAGAAAGCTTAACGAAGCATTAATGGATCTTGGAAGAGTTTATTGCCAAGCAAGAAAAGCGAATTGCTTAAATTGTCCAATGAATAAGAAGTGTCTTGCTAAAGAAAGCGGTGAGCCTCTTTCGTATCCAATTCAAGAAGAAAAGAAACAAAAGTTTTTTGAATTAGAGCTTTTGAGAGTTGTCGTTAAAAAAAGAAATAAAATTCTTGGCTATGTTAAAAGTGATGATCAATGGCTTTCTGGCCAAATCGAACTTCCTACATTTATTCTTAAATCAGAAGATAAGAAAATTTCTCAGTATCCAATTTTAAAGAAAAAAATAAATGTGGATAAACTCAAAAAATACAAAACGACGATCACCAAATATAAAATCGTAAATTATATCTATGAAATTGATCAGGACGAGTTTGATAAAAAATTCTCCAATCTTTTAGATGTTCAGTTGTTTAATAATGATTCAGAGAAAACAAACTTATCGACAGCATCGATTAAAGCTCTCTCCCTTATTTAAGTTGCTGAATTAACTTAAAAACTGATTTGTAAAAAGTTCAATGGATCTTCTTTAATTTGAGAGTTTCACTATAACAACTCTATGAAATTATTTAATGTTCTCGTCTTTTTACTATTTAGTTCTCATGTCTATGCAGCGATCCCTGTAACGATTTATTCAACGATAAATCAAGATAGCGAATTTCAAAAACTGGAGCAGGGAATTGATTTCTTCTTTGATAAGTTAAATCAGTCATGTCGCTCAAATTATCAATATGAAATTAAGCTAAAAGAAAGTCTCAATGTCGATGTATCGCCATTTAAACTTCTTCAATCACAAACAGAAATCGAAACAAAAGAAGGAAGAGACTCGTTTATCTTTTTTCAGGAATCTCTTTATCATCACTTAAAAGAAAATAAGATTTTTAAAAAGAATAAAGGCATTACAATTCACTCTGTTGCCGATGTCACTGGTCATTGTGGATTTGCTTTTCCAATTATTCAATTTGAACAAATGCAATCGCCTTTGTTGAAAGAAGTTCTTCAAAATCATCTTCTTATTTCACAAGATAGGGCAGGGTGTGGAAACCTTTCGCGCTTAATTGCTCATGAGCTCGCTCATCTCTTTATTCAAGATAATCCACCTCATCAGTGTGGAGATCAAAGATGTGGTGAAGAAAATATTCTCTCTGTTTATCGCTACATTAAGCCTAGACCTTCTCAATTTGGAAGTCGTGGTTCAAGGGGAGGAGATATATTTGATGATTTCCTAAACCCAAGACAGGCGCCATCAATTGGCGTGGAGTTTAATGAAAAACAATGTGAGAGTGTCGCAAGAACTGTTGATCAGTTGATGGAATAAAAAACCGAGCTAGAGTGTAAGCCGGGTCCTGTCGAGGACCATCATTCATCTAGGCCAGAGATTACCCTCTGGCTCGAGCACCCTACCCGCCTGCTCAGACTGGCTGCCGTCTAATCCGAAGATTGCACAGGCCTATTTGGGCTTGCATCACATAGAGTTTACCTGGTTTCACTACAGCAGGTGGACGAACCGTCGATGTTTGGCCCACTTACGCTACCCAAACGACCTCAGACCCCTGTACTTTCTTTCTGTTGCACTTGTCCTCACCTCGCGGTGGACGGGCGTTACCCGCTATGCTGCCATACAATGCCCGGACTTTCCTCCCGTGAACATACGTTCACCGGCGATGGTCTCTCTAACTCGGTTCAACCTTTCTACTTGAACTGGCCATAAGAATCAAGTGAAGTCATTTGTTTTCGTTAAAGTTTTATAGAGTTTAGGCTTTTTTCCTTGCCCAATATTTGGAGTTCGGTAGGAATAAGGGAGGAGAATTATGTATTTTAAGTATATTTTATTTGTACTGATTTTTAGTTCTGTATCCTTTGCAGGCCAGGATTATCTTCTTTTTAAAGAAGGGACTCCTGTTCTTGAGTATCAGGACTATGTGGAGGACCTTCCATTTGAGAAGGGAGATACTCTTATATTCTCTAAAGATAAGAAATTCGAATTTGTTAAATTCTTAGGTTCGGGTGGAACAACATTGGTTCTTGAAGTTAAAATTCCAGGCGAGAAAAAACATTATGCCCTACGAATACCTAAGTTTGATCACGATGGATACTATGTCGATAAGTATATTGAATATACTTACGTAGGTTATCAAAAGCTCAAAAATACGGGGATAAGAATCCCTGAGATCTATGACTATCGAAAAGAACGCTTTATTTTAATGGAACTCATTGAGCAGAAGCTCGAGGGAGAAGAGTACTTCTTTAATTATGAGGAACATGACAATAAGATGCTTGAAAAGGCCCTTCATTCTCTTATCGAATTCGCTCGTTCAACAGCAAAACTAGAAATGGTTTCAGATTTTAGAGCGGATCAGCTTATTTACAGTATTAAAAATGACGAGTGGTTTTTGGCCGACTGGCTTAATGTTATCAATTATGCTGAAGATATTGATTCGAAGTCTATTTTTGATCAAAGAGACTTTATGATCGACTTCCAAGATGGAACGGGCGATCGTCTCTATCATGAGGAACTTAGCTCTCCTGAGATCAGAAGAGGAAAAATTATTATTGAAGAATTGTCGAGAATCGTTCGTGAAGCTCGATTAAAAATGCAAGAAATTGATAAAAGAGAAACTATTAGAAGAAGCTTTTTAAGATCGAAAGTAAAATCGAGTAAAGAGTTATTTCAACTCTTTGATTTCATTCCTTCGACACAGAGATATTGGAATACTCAGGTTAAAGACGAGTTCTTTCAAAGTTCTCATTTATTCGATAAGTTCAATGCTCCAATGAAGAGATATATAGAATTGTCGAAATCGTTTAAACTGAAACAAAGTGATAAGAACACGGTCTTAAAAGTCAGCTTTGAATTGTCCAAAAACTTCGATGAAGCTCTTTATGCCATAACAAATTCAGGAGTTCATGCTCCAGAAAAGTCAGAATTCATTTTTAACAATATTGAAAGTCTCTTTGATTTTCAGCCAACTGAAAAACAATGGGCCTTACTCATTAAGCAGCCCTATCTTGAAGAATTCGAGAAAAAAGAGCTATTAAGACGATATGTGACTAAAAATTGGAAAACAGATTGCTTTAAAACAATGAGCTCACTTTTTTTAAATCATACAAAAAGAAAATAGATAAACTTTACTTTTACAGTAGTTTAAGAGTCAGCCTAATGATATTCAGTTTAGCATCTGAAGGAGTGATGTTTTGAATTATAAAGTTGGAATGTTTTTTTTAGGTACACTTGTTTTAGGTTTTAATTCTCAAGCAAATGTTAGAAAACTCTCAAAAGAGTTTCTACTTTCAAATATAGAAGTTCAAAATGCAAAACTAAGAATCGATAAGTCTCTTTATGATTATAAAATTGAAGATGAAAAAAGAGAGTGGGCCCTTAGTCTTTCCTCTGAGTATGCAAATAGTACATTAAGAACTTCTCCTTCAAGTTATTACTCACTTGATAATAAGACTCTCACTCATACACTCTCACTCTTAAAAGAAACAAAATGGGGTGGTCGATTTACGCTTTCTTCTGGAATTGTTGATGGTGATTATGGATCGAGTGGAAGCTCCAATAGTTATGATCAAAATATCTCTTATGAGCAGGACCTAGGGCAAAATTTTTTAGGTCGAAATTCTTATTTAAATATTGAAGCAAACTTACAGCGTTTCAAGGCCACTGAAGCGGGGGAGTTTTCAGCTGTTGAACAGGAACTACTATCTTTCCTTACTTCTTATCTAAGAACTTCATATCTTAAAGATGTAATGGAACTAAAGAATGCTTCATTAGATAGAGCAACAAAGCGAACAGAGTATATTTCTAAAAAAGTAAGGGATGGACTTAAAGAGAGGGCCGACCTCTATAGTGCAAAAACGCAAGAGGCCTTTGCTAGAGAAGAGCTTTTAAGAACGACAAATGAGTTTGAACAATCACTGAGCGAGCTATCAAAGAAATTACAAAGAGAAATTAACTCTAATGAAATCACAAAAATTAGTGATGAGTTACCGCAAAAGTCATCACTTTTAAGACCTTCTCCAAAGGGGAGTGTTAAGGAGAATCGAGTTCTTCTTTCTTCAAAAATGAGTGTTGAGACCTTTAAAAATATTTTAAAACAGAAAGAGAATATGATCTTACCTAAGATTTCTCTGAAAACGGCCTATAGAACGAATAATTTCGATGAGAGCTCTAAAGATGCTTTTAAAGATGGAACAATCGGATCTGACAATAAGGAATATAAAGTTGGTCTAGAGGTTACTATGCCTCTTTCGTTTGACATCGAGAGGTTCCAGAAAGAGAAGGCAAAAGCGGATCTTTTAATTGCTACAAATAATTTAGAAAAAAAGAAAGTTGAAGTTGCTAGTGATTTGAAATTGATAAATAGACAGATTGAATTAGCGACAAAGAATATCCAATCTTCAGAAGTTCGAGTCGATCTCGCTAGAAAAACATTTCTTGAATATAATAAATTATACAATAGAGGTAAGGGCAGCTTAGATCAGGTTTTAAATGCAGAAAATCGTTTTTTAGAAACGCAAGAGAGCTTTCTGAATTATCAGGTTCAAAGAGAAAGTTATTTATACTCCTTGGAGTATTTGTATAGTTCTCTAATCGAGAAGTTTAATCATTAAACGTATTCTTCACATGAATCTTTATCTAAAATGATTCTTCCTTTCGCTTCTTGTTGGCGAATATATTTTACGAATGACTTAATGTTGTATTCGAATTCACCAATTGGAGATTGTTCTTGTAGAGCAAAGAGAATATCTTGCTTAATCGATGTACTGAGCTCTGCAAGGAATGAACGAATAAGAGCAGTCGTCGACAATCTAAATGATTGAGCGATAACCTTTTTATCAACTCTCGTAATGATATCTTTTTTCATATCAAGAGTAAGATAAACGAGCTTCTCTAGGTAGAGAACATTCTCTTCCATGTCATTAGCGTCCATAGGTGGCAGGAACTTTTTCAGACCTTCTAGGGCCCTCTTCTGTGACTCTGGGGTGTGACCAAAAAATGGTTGCTTCTTTTCTGTCATTTAAACCTCGTAAAGAAATTGCCTTTATTCTTTATCGTATAATTTTATAGCGAAGTTAAATTAAAGTTAAGTATTTACGTGATTACAAATGGTTATTAATGATGAAAATTAATAAGGTGCCTATCTCTTCTGCCATATCAGAGCTTTGCGTTCAGTGGCACAAGAAGTCTCGAGCAACCTGGGCAAAATTCGAGCACCTCTGATCGCTCTACTTGTGAACGAGTGATTGCAGGAATTTGATATTTGCAGACACCACATCCGCTTCCCATTATCGGTGTTGCGGGGTGATTAAAGCGATGTTTCTCTCTGGCCTTAAAATAGATTTCTCTTGTATCTTGAGAGAGATTTTCTAACAGTAATGTGATTCGCTCATTGTATTTAGAGATTTCTTTCTGTTCTTGATTGGCGACTTGGTCGATTTCATTTTGTATTTCAGCGATTGTTTCGTCAATGGCACTGAAATAGGTTTTAGCTTTATTTAACTCTTCTTGTGCTTTCTCTTCTCTTTCTAGATTTTCAAGAATTTTAGATTCTATTTCTTCAACTCGAGGCGAGAGGTTTGAAATCTCCTTTTCTAGAGCTGAAACTTGTTGAGTAGAGGTGGCCATGCCGAGATGTTCCTTGGCCTTATTGAGTTCTTTTTCGAGTGTGAAAAGATCTTTTTCAAGTTGAGAATTTTCATGACTTAGCTTTGAAAGACTTTCTTCTAAGGCTTCCTTTTCTTTTGCTCGTCTGTCCTTATTTGCTGTAACAACTTGAAGGCGCTTTTGTTCATCTTCAATGATACACAGATGTTTTTGTATTTGTTTGTCTAGACTTTGAACTTCAAGGATATTTTTAAAATCTTCTAAGAGCATGGTTGTTCCCGTTTTGCTATTTGTGCAATGTCAATTATAGTAATATAAGATTGATATGATAACTAATTTTATTCGAGGTTAAGGTGCGCGGAAATTCGTTTGGGAAACTCTTTTCATTTACTACATTTGGCGAATCACACGGCAAGGCCTTAGGTGTTGTGATTGATGGTATGCCATCGGGTGTTGTTATTAATGAAGATGATCTCCAGGCGGATCTCGATAGAAGAGCTCCTGGTAAGGTTGCTGGAACGACTTCTCGAAAAGAAGCGGACAAGGCTAATATTATCTCAGGTATTTTTGAAGGGAAGACAACGGGAGCACCAATATGTGTTCTTGTTGAAAATACAAATCAGAGAAGCCAAGATTACGATAAATTAAAAAATGAGCATCGACCAGGTCATGCTGATCGCACTTATGAGCTCAAATATGGTCATCGCGATCATAGGGGCGGTGGAAGAAGTAGTGGAAGAGAAACTCTTTCGCGAGTCATCGCGGGGTATTTTGCATCTTTAATTATTAAAGGTATCTCTGTTCGAGCTTTAATTACAAAACTTGGACCTTTCTCTGTTGAATCAATTCCATCGGATTTGGAAAAAGACTTTGGAGATTATTCATTTGCAGACCCTTCTAAAAGTGAAGAAATAAAGAGCTACCTCTTAGATCTTAAGTCTAAAGGCGATAGTGTTGGCGGACGAATCTCTATTGCAATAGATGATTGTCCTGTTGGCTTAGGAGAACCTGCCTTTGATAAATTAAAAGCAGATTTTGCAAAAGCACTTCTCTCTATTGGCGCTTGTGTTTCATTTTCTTTTGGGCTAGGTGAGAAAATGGCGGATATGTTGGGTAGTGAAGTTTCTAGTGAATCATCAAATTTTGGTGGCATAGAAGGTGGAATTTCTAATGGGGATCGAATTTCTTTAGAAGTCACTTTTAAACCAACTTCAACAATTGGTGAAAAGGCCAAAGAAGGTCGACATGATCCTTGTATTTTACCGCGTGCAATTCCTGTTGTAGAAGCAATGGTAAGGGTTGTTCTCGCTGATCATTACCTTAGACAAAATGCTTATCAGGTAGAAAATGATGAGTAGTAAAGTCCTATACAAAGAGCTTAATGAGCTAAAAGAGTATTTGAAATTTTATAAAAATGATAATCTCCTTTTTATCATTGATGAGAATGTAGCGAATCTCTATCGAGAGTTTATTAATGATATTCGCCATCTCCCAGGGAAAAAAAATAGTCTTTGGATTGCTCCCTCTGGTGAGAACTTAAAGTCATTTATTCATCTAGAAAAAGCACTTGAATTCTTCTTAGAAAATGGAGTTCAAAGAGATTCTCATCTATTTGTAATCGGTGGCGGTGCCACGAGTGACTTTTCTGGACTTGTCGCCTCACTCTTACTGAGAGGGATTAGCTGGAGTGTTGTACCAACGACACTACTATCGATGATCGATGCAGCTATCGGTGGAAAAACGGCGATTAATTCTATATTTGGTAAAAATTTAATTGGAACATTTCATTTACCTGAAGAAATTCTTATTGATATTGATTTCTTAAAAACGCTTCCACAAGAACATAGAGAAAGTGGGTTGGGAGAAATTTTAAAATATGGATTTCTTTCAGCTGAAATTTCTCGAAATCTTCTATCTAAAGATTTTCGTTTTCAAAACTTAGTAACTTCAAGTGCGAAGTATAAAGAAAATCTTGTCGAAAGGGATTTTAAAGAACAGGGTGAGAGAAAACTCTTAAATTTTGGACATACTTTTGGTCATGCTATTGAGAAACATTACTCTCTCTCTCATGGCATTAGCGTTTTTTGGGGGATGGTTATTCTCTTTATTATTTTTGATGAAAAAGAGAATCTCAAATTGCTTAAAGAATACGCTGAAAAGATCGACTATAAAAACCTTACGACTCCTTGGAGTAATAAGCCTATCGAAGCTAATTCTTTTTTTGAATATGTGAAAAAAGATAAGAAAGTGAAAGGTTCGGGAAAGATTGATCTTATTCGTACAAAGAAGCCAGGTGTGCCCTTTATTGAAACAATGGATTTAAATGAACTTGAAAATATATTTGTCGCTAAGTTAACGGAGATTAATTCCTTTGAGTTTTAAAAAAATAGAAGCCTCTCCTTTTCGTGCAAAGATTGAAGTACCTTCTTCGAAGTCTTTTGCCAATAGGGCGCTTGTTCTTGCTGCGCTAAAAAAAGAAGCTGTAACGTTAGAAAATATTCCGTTATCTTCTGATGTCGAACTAATGATTGATTGCCTTAAAAAGATTGGTCTAGAGATCACACAATCTCCAAATCGCATTTGCGTTGTTAATTCTTTTCCAGAATGTGAAAAGGAGACGCAAGTTGTTTTGGAGACTGGTGAAGGTGGGACGACAAATCGTTTTCTTATTCCACTTCTCTCTCTCGGTAGCTCAGAATATATTATCGAGCCTAAAGGCCATATGAGAAAGAGACCTATGAAGCCTCTCTACGAAACTTTAATTCAGCACGGGGTTTTTGTTGAGTCTGAGAAGGATCATTGGCTAAAGATCAAAGGCCCTTTTCAAGTTGAGGAATCTACCATTGAAGTTGACTGTACTCAGACAACTCAATTTGCAACGGGTCTTGCCTTGGCTCTAAGTAAACTTGGGCTCGATGTTATTCCAAGAGGTCTTTCGACTTCAGAGTCCTACTGGAAAATGACACTCGATCTTATAGAGAAAGTGAAAGCGTCAAATCATCTTCTCATTCCTGTTGATTTTAGCTCCCTTGGTTACCCTATTGCTATGGCCCTTCATTGTGGTGAAGTGACTATTACTAATTGTCATGAAATTGATGAGTTTCAAGCTGATAGTGTTCTCATTGAAATTGTTAAAAAGATGGGAGGGACGATTTCCTTTTCTAAAGAAGGTCTGATCATCTCAAAAAGCCAATTGAATGGATTAGAGATAGATTGCTCTGACTGTCCTGATCTCGTTGCGACGTTAGCTTTTCTTTGTTCCTATGCAAAAGGTGAGAGCCTACTTAAAAATATTGAAGTTTTAAAATACAAGGAATGTGACCGAATCCTTGAGACGATGAGAATTCTCGATGCTTTTGGTATTACACATGAGTTGAATTCATCAAATGGAATGTCTCTAAAAATTCAAGGGCGTAAATCACATCATCAATATGTTCCATTTACACCTGAGGATGATCATCGAATGGTTATGGTTAGTTATTTGTTTATGAGAGCAAATGGTGGTGGTGAACTTGGTCGAATAGAGGCCGTTGAAAAGTCATTTTCGAATTTTTTCGATGTAATGGAAAATCATTGACTGTAAAAACTTCAAATCTCTCTGCAGACCGTCTTTACCGATAAGTTCAGCTTTCATAGAAAGCCTTCATGAAAACATTTATCTTTACACTTGCTGCACTATTTTCATTGCAAACACTTTCTTTTGACCAAACGATATATGACAACTTTGAAAAAGTTGGCGGAAACCAAATTGCCTTAGATCAATTGAAATGCTTTTGGGAAAACAATCTAGAGAGCTCTTTTCGTGAGGGGATCACAATAAAGAGAAAGCGGTTTGTGACGATTCACGATTTAACAAAGAAAGGTAATGAATATCGCTTCTTTATTATTGATTTAGAAAGTAAAGAAGTCGTCGCTTATCCTTCTGCCCATGGAAGTGGAAAAGGCCGTCTTAAAAATAAGAGATCGTTGGCGAAGCATTTTTCAAATAAAATGGGCTCGGATTTAACGCCAAGTGGATTCTTTGTTACCGGACCAGTTTATAAGAATTGGAAGAAATGGTGGAAATTTGGAATTCGACTCTTTGGTCTGCAAAAAGGAGAGAATGAAAAGTCATACGATAGGGGAATTGTTATTCACGCTGCTAAAAATAGTAGTGGGAGTTACGTAGATAATTCAATGATCTCAAGCCTGCACAAAACAATACATAATTTTAAATCGGCCATGACTTCTGGGATGTCTGATGGATGCAGTGCGGTTCCTCCAAAGTATTGGAGTTCCATAAGAGATATGATAAAAGATGGTAGTTTATTCTTTGTATTTACGGAAGATTACCTGGAGCAAGGAAGCTCTTATTGCCTCAAGCTTTAATTCAACAAAAGTAGAGGCCTCGAAGTTCGAGGCCTAGATTAATCCAAGGAAAAGATTAGAAATTGATACCAAGGTAAGCACCATAACTTGTGTACTTAACTTTTAGTTGTGGGTCTCCTGCTCCTGCAGTGTAGCGAACATCGGCACCGAGAGAAAGCTCTTTAAGTACCATATATTCAGCACCAACACCTGCATGATATCCGACATCAAGGTAGTTAGTTGTATTTGATGGTGGCGAGTTAACTAGAAAGGCAAGACCTGCTGGGATAATCCATGGTCTAAATTTTCCAAGTTCAAAGCGATATTTTGGAGCAATAACAACTGCTAATTGAGAAACTGTTACTTCATTTACCTTTGGTTCAACACCAGCAACTTGTCCAATTGCATTTGCAACTCTCTTATCTGAAAACTTATTGTAATCTACATAGACTTCACCAAGTAGTGAGTTATTTGAAAGTGGGCAATCCATTAGTTTAAGATCTAGACCGGCCGAAAGTGATGTTCCTTGATCATCATCGTTCTTTCCTGCTGCGGCACCTGTATCAGTAAAAATCTGACCACCGCGATCTTCTGATAATTTTGAAATACCATAACGATAGAAAACTTGTCCTGAGGCGAATGCTTGAGAACTCATTAGTAGAGCGAGCGCGAGCGTACTTAATTTCTTCATAAAAACTCCTTTAATAGCTTTAGCTTCGTTAACTATTAAAAGAGTTTTTACTTATTCTGAATATTTTAGGCGTAAGGTTTTGAAATGATTCGAATCATGTTCTCTTTGGAATAAAAGAATGATCTAGATTCTAAAGTTCACCAACATATTTAAGGTTGTTGCAATAGCGAACTTGTCCTAGGCGGTTTGTTGCGACAAAAGACTTCACTGTTGTGTTGTTTGTTTGTGGGTTCATGAAAAGCTTCCCCGCAAAAATGCGATAACCAATTTGAACAGCATCTTCCATTGATCTTGGATCAAGGCTATGGGCCCCTGATTGAAAATCATAACTTTCTCTATAGCGAAGTCTAAATGGAATACCATTTAACTTTGCAAGTACGGTCCTATTAAAACGGCTTGGTCTTAATTGATCGTGTTCGACTTTTGTTACCTCCATTTCACAGTCCATATAACTATGAGGATCCACTCCCATATAAAGCCCTTTTTGGATTCTCGATAAAGCTGGAGCAGATAATAGCGTCAGTAATAGTAGTAGAGTTACTTTCATTCTTCTTCCTTGATGATTTTTATTTAATTCTAAGGAGTGTGAATAGAAATGACTAGGGATACTAATCTTTATGATAGGAGATGTTAGATAACTTTATTTAAAGCGCTCTAATTTGAGTTCATAACTTTTCCCTAACCACATGGCATAATCAGTATGGTCTTTTAAATCGTTGCCAGTAACAGGGTGAATAAAAATATCTAGTTCCTCTCTATTATTCATAAGCCATTTAAGGGCTTCTTCGAATCGAGCAACGGGAACGAGCAATTGGCAACTCCAGACAGGATGAGGGCCAACAGGCTTTTGATGGGCCTTACCTTGTTCTATTCCCTCAAGTTCTAGCTCGGCCTTTTTTAAAATAGAAAGCGCTTTGGCATGAGTTTCTTCTGTGTAGTAAAAATGTGCGTGGTAGGATTCGATATTCATGGGCGCCACTATAACAATGGCATTAGTAAAAGAAAAGTTCGAGGAGAGAACTCCTCGAACTAAATATTTCTTATTCGCAAAGATAAGGTGCTGAAGCAGAGATGTTGTAAAGGTAGAAACCTTGACCGTGATAAACATCTTCATCAAATTCGATTTTAATGCTGTCAACAATGTGACCATAGTCAGAAACTACTTTTACTTTTGCTGTATATTCTTTTTCCATACCTTGATCAAGAATGATGTAAGATACTTCTTCAAGTGTTACAGTCGCATCCTCTTCAAAAGCACCTGCACATTTGTTGTTAAGAACAGCTTCAACGTAATTTTTAATTACTGGAGAAACGTCTTGTGCTTTGTGTCCAATTGTTAGTGTTCCAGCGAATGCTGATGAAGACATAAGAAGAGCTGCTAGTAGAAGTGATTTCATTGTGATTTCCTTTTATAAGTTAGTGAAGATATTCAAGTTGGGCTTTATATACAGGTCGGAGCTTCACTTTTACAAGGGCGAGAATGAGGATTAACAGAATCTTAATATTTATGGAGGTCAAGCCAAAAAAACTAACAAATTCTTTGGCTTTGAAACTGATTTCAATTTGTAATATAATTAGATCCTGACATAAAAACACACAGACACACTACACACGGAGACATGAGAAATGAGTGATTTATCACAAGAGTTAAAGGAAGAACTTCTTCAAGAGATTAAACTTCTTGAAACACAATTAACTGGGAATCTTTTCGAAGATATGGATACAAGAGATAAGATTCACAACATTAAAATGAAGCTCGAAGGTGTTAGACCAACAGATAGCTTTGTTGAATGTATTGGTTGTGGAAGCTAATAGATTTAAAAAAATAAGTTAAATAGAGGCCCCTCTTTTTAAGAGGGGTTTTTTTTTGCTTAAGCCATCAATTTTTTGCATAAATTTAGTTGAATGAAGAATTCTAATTCCAATGATAGGTGTTGAATAAGCTAGATTTTTACGAAATTTAAATAGGTTAGAGTTATAAAAATTCTTTAATTAATTTTATCTATTCTTAACGTTTAAAATAATCCTAATTTAGGTAGAATAGATTTTATGTTCATTCGCTTATTTATATTTATGACACTTTTCATCTCCCTCACAAGTTCTGGCCCTGCAAAGGTTGCCAGTAAAGAGATCGTTCTCGTTGCTGATATGTGGTGTCCCTACAACTGTAAGCCTGGTTCAAAATTAGAGGGAATTCTCATTGAGGTTGCTAAAAAGGTTTTTGAAAAAGAAGGTTATATTGTGCGCTACCGTGTTGAAAGCTGGGCCCGTTCTATCATCCTAGCAAAAGAGGGAAAGGTTAACGGTATCGTTGGAGCTTATAGATCAGATGCACCTTCGTTTGTTTTTCCTGATGCTGCTGCAGTTGTTTCAAATGATGCTTTTATTACTTTAAAAAATTCAAAGCTTAAAAACTTATCAGTTGAAGATATGAGAGCAAGTGCTAAAAAGTTTGGAGTGATTAAAGATTATTCTTATTCAGAAGAAATCGATAAGTACATTACGACAGTCTCTAAGGAGAAGTCGAATCTTCATGTTCTCCATGGAGATATGCCTGTTAAAGGTCTCATTACACTGTTAAGAAAGAAGCGAATTGATGTGGCGCTCGAAGATATGAATGTTTGGAATTACTATCTGGCCCAAATGGGAATTGATATGGATGAATTTAAAAAAGCGGGTAGTATTGGATCTTCTGGTGTTCATATCGCTTTTTCTCCAACATTAGATTCTTCTAAGAAATATGCTCAAATTCTTTCAAAAGGAATTAAGGAAATGAAAGAAAATGGAGAGCTTAAAAAAATTATTGCTAGCTATGAATCTATTCATCAATCAGTCGGAGCTAACGTAATTCCCTAACATTTAATGAAATGACGTAGAATTTTTTTCAATTTTCGCTATAATTTAGTCATTGATATCTATTTTCTAGGAAGGAAATACATGACTGCTAAGGTTAAGCTTGAAGTTCGTAATGCGACATTAAATGATATTAAAGGAATTTATCTCTTAATTGAGAAGGCCTATCAAGATCTAGAAGACTATTCAAAAAATATAATTCGAGGACAAATAACAAATTTCGAAGAGGGATGTTTTGTTGCCGTTTTAAATGATGAAATTGTTGGTTACTCAGCAAGTATCATTCTTTCTGAGAAAGTTGCTCTTGCTCCTCATACGTGGATGGGAATCACTGGTAGTGGTTACGGTTCTACTCACGATGATGAAGGGGATTATCTCTATGGCTATGAAACGTGTGTTGATCCAGAAGTTCGCGGGCATCGTATTGGTCAGAGACTTTATAATGCAAGAAAAAATCTCGTTAAGTTTTTACGATTAAAAGGAATTGTTTTTGCTGGAAGAGTTCCAAATCTTAGAAAAAAGAGAAAACAAGTTAAAGATGTTTACGACTATATTGAAAAAGTAAAAGATAGAAAAATTCGAGACACGACCTTGGGCTTCCAGCTTCGAAATGGTTTTGAAGTGATTGGTATTTTAGATCGCTACCTCCCATCGGATAGAGATTCCCTAGGGTACGGTGTTCATCTCATTTGGAATAATCCAGAATATTCATCTCGTGAAAATCCTGGAAAGAAGCCAATCCAACAAGATTCTGTAAGAGTTGTTTGCGTTCAATATCAACAAAGAGGAATTAAGAGCTTTGAAGAGTTCGAAAATATAGTTGAGTACTATGTTGATGTGACGGGTGACTATCGAGCAGATTTCGTTTTATTTCCTGAACTTTTTACGATGCAGCTTCTCTCAATTAAAAATGAGGAAATCTCTCCAAGTGAGGCGATTGAGCATATGACAAGCTATACAGAAAAAGTAAAAGAATTATTTCAACGTTTAGCTGTTAAATACAACGTTAATATTATCGCTGGATCTCACCCAACAAAAGTTGGAGAGAAGGTTCAAAATATTAGTTATATCTGTTTGCGTGATGGACAAATTCACGAACAAGCAAAAATTCATCCGACACCTGATGAGAAGTATTGGTGGAATATTGAAGGTGGAGATGAAGTTAAAGTTATCGATACGGACTGTGGACCGATTGGTGTTCTTGTTTGTTATGATAGCGAGTTTCCAGAGCTTACAAGACATCTTGTAAATCAAGGAATCAATATGCTCTTTGTTCCTTACTTAACAGATAATAGACAGGCCTACTGTCGAGTGAAATATTGTTGTCAAGCTAGAGCGATAGAGAATCAAATTTATGTGGCCATGGCCGGAAATGTTGGAAATTTACCACGTGTTCACAATGTTGATATTCAATACTCACAAAGCTGTATTCTAACACCATGTGATTTTCCATTTGCTAAGGATGGTGTTGCTGCAGATACGACGCCGAATGTGGAGATGGTGGCGATTGCTGACTTGCGATTGGATACTCTGCAAGAGTCGAGGCAAAATGGTGCCGTTAGGAATTTAAAAGATAGAAGACATGATCTTTATTCCGTGGTTTGGCACCATAGAAAATAATTACTTTAAAGTGAAGTGGATGAATTCGCCTCTTCTTGTATCGTCGATGACATATTCCATTGGTCCCATATATTTGAATGGAGCATCGAAAATAGTCTCACACCAAATAGGCCATTGGTGAGAAGGCTCGTATTCACATTCAGTTACAACGAGACGCCACTGTCTTGTTTTGAGTCTGTATGGGTTAATTTTAAGCGGATTATCGAAAGAATATTCTTCCAATCGATTTACTTTTAGAATAGGCGTGAGGTTGATAACTTCACCGCTTCCATAAGCTTCTTCTAAGGCAATTGATACTTCACCTCTACCAATGAAGTCTCCGTCAGTACTAATCTTGAATTTTGTCAAAGAGACGCGTTCGTTAGCAAAAGAAAAGAATGAAAGAGTAGTAAGAAATACTATCGTTAAAAGTTTCATAAAAATCCTTTGAATAAAGTGTTGGCAAACACTATCAGTCATTGGGAAAATAGGAATAAGTATTGTAAATTATTCAGTTAATTTGAAACGTGGAGCGTGCTATGTGTTTAATTTGTCGTAGAATTGAAGAAAGTCAAAAGACTGAAGACTCATTTATTATCCACGAATTTAAACATTCATTTTTCGTTGTTGGGGCCCATCAATACTTCAAAGGTTATTGTCAGCTTCTCTTAAAAGATCACTACGGTGATTTAACGGATCTTCCTAGGGACATGCAAGAAGAGTTTTTATCTGAAGTTATGCTCGCTGGAAAAATAGTGAAAGATCACTTCAATGCTTTTCGTATTAATTACTCTTGTATTGGAAACGAAGTTGAACATGTTCACTATCATATATTTCCTCGCTATGAAGAAGAGCTTAATACAGTTGAAAACAAGAACCCTTGGTTTAATGCGAAAGACTTCGATAATCATAAAATAGATAATGATCAAGCCCGCAAGCTCGCAAGTGAGATTCGCTCTACTATTGTTTCGTCATACCCTGATATAGCGAGTACCAAATAAACAGAGAGAGGATAAGGGCGATCGATTTGAGAATGATTCTCTTTTTGTTAAATTTTTTCATCTAGTACTTATTATTGAATGAGAATGTAATTGCAAAGAAAAATTGGCAATTCTTTAATATTAGCCAAGTACGACCCAGCCAAGATCCTCTCCTAAGTATTGAAGTGAAAAATAGCGAGATGTACTTAAATCGACATGTTTTTCAACTTCAAAGAGACCATTAATGTCATTGATTGTTTTTTCTTGAGGATTAAGAACAGGGCTTTTTGACCACTTTGTTTTCATGACTTTAAAGTGAATAATCGATTCTAGGGACTTAGGTTCCTTAGGTAGAACGTATGTCGTACCACTTTTAAGATTGATACAAGTATCATTGCACTTAAGAAGTTCAAATTGATTAGTATCCGTCTTTTTTACTCGGTTAAACTTATGAGCAAAGGCCTTGGCGCTAAAGGCAGCAAAAAAAGAGGCAACAATAAAGTTTCTTCGTTTCATAAGTTTTATTATATACTAATTTAAAGTTGAGTTTAACTGAATAATTGGAGAAATTTATGGCAAACTTTAGACGTTGTTCAATCGCAGCTAATGGTGCCCATACTGTAAATACCGGATCTGATGTTTATTTTGAAAATGAGTTCAAGGCCTTTAGGGTTTGGAATGCTGTTTGGAATGATATTGCAGACTTTCAGTTATTAAATGACAAATTAGTTTATGGTAAGTGCTATATCGACACAATTGAAGGCGCAAGACTTGCGACTGAGAGATGTCAGATGAGTTTAATGGGAATTGCTTCTGATACTTTTGGATTTGCTGTAGGCTCAGGAAATGCTGCAAGTGAAGTTCCGATTGCTGTTGCTGGCTGGGTGCTCGCTTATGTCGATAAAGACTATGATCCAGGAACACCTCTTACAAATGATGAAAATGGAAATCTCACTGAAATGACTCTTGAAGAAAAGAGAAATTACCCTGAGCGTTTAATCGCAATTTATAAAAAGCCTGAACCAAAAGATTCGTTTGGTGTTGAAGGGAAAGAAATTCAAGTTGATGGACGTCATTGGGTGAAGGTGAAGTAGGAAAGTTAATGAAAACACTTTCCATTGCATTCTCTGAAGCTTGTAATTTAAATTGCTCCTATTGCAATGTCGATAAACTTTCAAAAAAGTCGATTGATGAAAATCTCTTTCTCCATTCATTTAGTGAGGTGAGAAGGAATAATCCGAATGAAAGAATCAAAATAGACTTTTATGGGGGAGAACCACTCCTTCATTGGAATAAAATTGTTCGCATAACCAAAGAGCTTTCTTCTGATCCACAAGTCGAATTTTATATGCCGACAAATGGTCTATTACTTGATGAAGAGAAGGTGAGATTTCTTAACGATTACTCGGTAAAGGTATCTCTTTCTTACGATGGTCTTTGGCAAGATGCTAAAAGAATACAGCACGATGGACAGGGAACAAATCATCTCTATGAAAAGAAATTTCCAATCATACGTGAATTAAATGACCTTGCGTGTCACTCGATGATCGATCCTGGAAATAGTAATCTCTTAGAAAACCATCTCTATATTCTAGAGAAATTGGGGCTTAATCCAGATTTAACACTTATTCGTGATGTTGATATTTGGAGTTATGAGCAAGCACAGGCCGTCAATCAGGGCTTTAGCGAGCTTGTGGACTGGTACATTGACTCCTGTGATGAGGTTGAAATACCTAAGATTGTTTTAAATTATCTTCGCCATGTTATTCGATATGGTGCTAAGGGTCACACTTCTCATAATTGCGGTGCTGGTGATCAGCATCTCTCTTATACGGAGAATAAATTAATTCCCTGTAATAGGTTTAAGAATTCCGATCTTGTTGATAAAATCGAAGAGTATAGATTAATGGAAGAATGTGAGCAGTGTGTAGTTAAGAACTACTGTCGTAAGGGTTGTCTCTTTGAAAATATAAAGAACGAAGGGCCAATTGATGAAATCTGCACCATGTACAAACATTTCTATCGTGAAGTGCAACGAATGACACGAGAGTTAAAAAACAATAGGGTGTTTAAAGAGCTCTTGAAGAGAGAAATTTATGAATCTTAAAAGCTTAAACCGAAGTATGTACTTGGGTGCTTATCACTTACTGGAAGCTTCCAAACATCTTGGTGGAATAGATCCTGAATTTGGTCAAAAACTAGCGACACAAGCAATGGAGCTTGTGAATTCTATTATTCCAGAGGAAGAGAAAGTTTCAGATGAGAAATTAGATAGCCTTCTCGATGAAATTTTAAACGCGGACCTGGAGGATTAGATGGTTGATTTAGTAAACGAGCAAAATAGAAAATTAGATAAAAAAGTAAAAGGTTATTTCAATCTCGAAATCACGACTTCTGCGCTTTGTGATTTAAGTTGTACTTATTGCTTTGAAGGAGAGAAAGTTGACCCTGCTAGACTTGACGGTGATCTTCCTCTTATTTTTAAAAGAATCGATGCCATTCTAGATAATAAAGAATGGTTTCAAGAAAAATATAGTGGATTAAATATTTCCCTTTGGGGAGGGGAGCCAACGCTTAACCCTGGCTTTATTGTGACGCTGATGAAGAAGTATGAGAATCATGATAATGTTGATTTTCATCTTTATACGAATGCGTTCAATATGAAGAATATGAATAAGATTATCGAGCATGTCGATCTATCTAAGCTTCGTGTTCAAGTCTCTTATGATGGAAGAGCTATTAATGATAATTTCCGTCTATCGAAAAATAAAAAGACATCAAGTAATCAGGTTATTAATAACCTCTATGAATTAGCACGAAGAGGTGTCAACGTTAGTGTAAAGTCAACGTTACCAATTGATAGCATGGAAAATATCTATTCTTGTTGGACCGATTTCTATGAAATTCAAGAATTACTTTGGAAAGTCTCTCCGACAATCAATATCAATTATGCACCGACTGTTGATTACATTACGAAATTTACTCTTGAAGAAAAACAAGGGGCAATTGAAGA
Source organism: Halobacteriovorax sp. GB3 (assembly GCF_028649655.1). NCBI lineage: Bacteria > Pseudomonadati > Bdellovibrionota > Bacteriovoracia > Bacteriovoracales > Halobacteriovoraceae > Halobacteriovorax > Halobacteriovorax sp. GB3. The sequence continues at coordinate 262,814 of NZ_JAQSLN010000004.1, read as the reverse complement.
ATTTAGAAAGCAGTTTTTAAAAATTGCAAAGCGCGAAATTGAATTTTACCGCGAGCACGGACGTTATCTTTGTTCTTGGTTTGGTGGTGATGATAATAGAAAGCACTGTGCAGCGGGATATAACATGGCCGCCATTGATCAACGCGGGAACCTCTACGCTTGTCACGGAGCAATTTATTCGAAACACAAAGAAGAGTTAGCACATACCGATATTTATGATGATGACTTTGTAGAAAAGCTCATCGCCTATACATCAAAGTTTGAAAAACCACTTCAGTCAACAGCAAAAGAATGTCAGGAGTGCGTTGCTACCACTTGTATGATTTGTCCTGTTGCCAGTCATGAAAAGAGTGATAAAGAAGAGTTCTTTGATAAGTGGAAAGATAATTGGGTAAATGAACTTTGCGGATTTTTTAAAACATTTGGTGAAATCGATAGAGCAGTTCAGAAATATATTTATGCAAATATGATGAAATCAAAAAGAGAAAAAGAGGTAGAACATGGCCTGTAGTGGAGCGCACTGTACCAATCACAGTACCGGAACAACAACATGCTCAGGACACAGAAGTGTTTGTCCATCGAATAGAACTTTATCTCAAAGTTTTACTGTAGGAGAGTCGATCAAAAAGAGTGATCTCGATGATCTTAGAAATAAGATTGCGGCTGAACTTACGACGTATAGAGCTCATGCCTTAAACTATGGTGGATTGAATACTTTTGTAAACTCAAACTCAAGCCAAGGTGTCAATGTCTCTCCGGCAAATGCAATTACATCTAAGTCGCTACCTGTCGATCGACTCGAGTCATTCAACGCAGCTGATGATGGGTCCGATGGAAATAACATGGGTTCAGTAACATTTACGCCTGTAACAGGTAATGAAATTCGCCAAACTGAAATTCAACTAATTGTTAATAAATACAACTCAATTCGATCAGACTGTATTTGTAATACAGACTGTGCGTGTAATGCTGTTTGTACTTGTCACAATGATTGTGGATGTCACTATTAAAAAGGGAAGATTAATATGATGATGTATGATGTTGCAGCTGTAGAAGATAGAGGATCATATTGGTATGTTACGAATGTTTATCCACATACACTCGATTCAATAGAAAGACCTGAAAAACTACTCAATCTATCGGCCGTTTCAGCTGCTCTGATTAAAGAAGCTATGACAAAGGGACTAGAGATTAGAGTTACAAAACCTCTCGCTCACGTAGAGGTCATGCCACATGAAATTAAAATTATTCAAGCAGATGAAAATGATACGAAGTACGCTCGTGAATCGGCTTTTAAGAAAGCTCGTATGGTAGTAACTCCTGATTTAGCTTCTATTAGTGGATTCACTTTCTATAATTTCATGTGTCTTAATAATGAACTTTCCGATAAAGGTTTTTTCATTACCGCGGAAAATAGAGAACAAAAATATCTAGAAATCTTAGAAACAGGCGATGAATCACTGATTCAAAAACTTGAAGACTATCTGAATATGCGTGATGAAATTGATCGCGTGAGTGCCCTTAATCAGAAATTCAATCATTTTAGAAAACTTGTAAATGAAGAAGAATGCACTGAGAAAATTGAAGAGCTAACAAATAATTTTTTAGAGGAATATTATTCAACATTCTTTTAAGACCATTGTCTATTCACTTAAGGAACATCGGAAAATCAATGGAACACTGTTTTATTGTTTCGAATACTTCCTATTTGCTAGAAAGTTTGAAAAAAATATTAAATTCATATTACATAATTGCTCGCAGGAACAAAGACTGTGGGCAATTGCTATCTTTAAAGAACGATATCAATTTGACCCTTCTTTAGAAAATGATATTTTGGCCATTCAAAGAAGTGTCGATATCTTTAAATTTAAGGCCATAAAATGTTTGATGCTTGACGTTCATACTTTGAAGTTACTTGGTGATCTACTTAATTGCCCGCTTCTTGTTTTTGCAAATGAATCGAACGGACTTCAGCGTTATAAAACAAAAGAGATTACCTATTATGGTCATTATGACTATCAAGACTTTGATGTCGATGAAATATTAAAATTCTCATTTGAACATTATTTAGATCTAAACTCTGTGAAAGATAAGGCCTTAGTTGTCTGTCATTCTATGAATTACGATAAAATTAAAATCCCAGATGAATTCGCTAGTAAAGAAAAAATATATAAGACTCCAAGCTTTCATCATCAAAAACTTCATGAGCAATTCGATACATTACTCTATTTTCAAGATGGAGATATGGACACTAATAATAGACTCATTCCAGAGAGCTTCTATTATGGCAAGGATGTCAGGATTTTTGAAAGAGGGGTGCAGGATAGTATAAAAATTCGCTATACTGATATTAAAGAAAATGGACTAACTCATTATCAATTGAGTGAAAGTGATAAGTTAATAAGTGCCTTTTTGGAATGATATGATTTTAAGATTAGATAAGGAAAATTACGATTTATGGATCACGTATAGTTGGAGCAATACAAATCATGGTATTTGTGGGCATACTTATGAAGTCATCGATTATTATTTCCATCTAAAAAAATATATGAGAGTGGGAATTCTTCTGGCCGAAGACATTGATTGGGAAACTTTTCAAAAGTCAGTAACAGCTAAGTATATTGTAGGCCAAGATGAACTTGAAGAATTAAAGAGAAATACAGTCTTCTGTAATCGTCCAAATCTTGTGCATGCAAATCATATTCTTTTCACCGATGGTGGAGCAAAGTCACTGGAAAAAAAACACATCCTCTGTCATAAGACATTTCATTTTGCTTGTGGTGATAAAGAGCTGCAAGATAATACAAACGAGAATGTCTATATCTTGCAAGATAAGAGGATTTATCGCGATTGTCTCAATAGTATCGATTATAAGAAGAAGATTAATTTTGAACGATTAATTAAACCAATCAAAGAAGAGAAGGCCTATCTTCTCTATGGCACAAAAAATTGTCGAAATATTCCCGATCAGATGTATTTCGATCTCTTAGAAAAATACGACGGAGATTTTATTTGTTTAACAAACAAAGAGAATAGACCGACTGGTTTTGATAAGCGCTTCAAATTCCCTGAAATGCCGGTCGAAAATCTCTTTGAAAAGTTCTCAACTTATATTTATACCCCTGTACCTCGAAAGTTCGATTGTAGTCCTCGTATGATCGCGGAATGCCATTATTTTGGTAAAGAAGTCGTGTATCATAATATAGACTATTGGGATGAAGATAAGGGGCTTTATTGGAGAAAATGGGATATTGATCATGACTTTGAATCGCTTCATTTAAATGAAAATGATCCTATCGTAGAGATCTTAGGAAAACATATTGGATTATAATATTTTTAGCTCAACAGGGTTAAAACTCGTTGAGGATAAATACAATCAAAGAGCAAAATTAGATACAGGAACATTCTGTAATTATGAGTGCTATTTTTGTTATTATCTCAATGACCTCGATAAAATAACTCCAGTCGATATCATAAAAAAAAGAGCAAAGAAACTTAGAGACTTTGGTATTAGTGAAGTTGATTTAAGCGGTGGAGAAAGTGCCGTTCATAGAGATTGGTTTCAAATTCTAGATTATTGTAATGAGCTGGGATTTACTCATATTTCGGCACTAACAAATGGCTCTAAGTTTGCTAATTTAGATTTTGCTAAAAAATCATTCCAGCATGGTCTCAAAGAATTACTTTTTAGTGTTCATGGATATGATGAAAAAAGTCACGATGAAATTGTTGGACGCAAGGGGGCCTATCGAAAGATTTTAAAGGCCATATCAAATTGCAAAGAAGTTGGAATTCGCATTCGTATCAATTGCACTGTTACAAATAAGAATTTTGATTTTCTTGAATCTCACTATGTCGATTTAATTAATCAGATAAAACCAGAACAATTAAATTTTCTTCCTCTTAACTACTGGGAAGATGCTAATAAACTTGAAGTACATAGTTATAATCTATTAAGTGAATCAATCAAAAAGGCAATTGATAAGCTTAATCCCGAAATTGAAATCAATGTACGCTACATCCCATATTGCTTTATGAAAGGCTATGAGAAATATGTTGTAGGTGTATATCAGCATATTTTTGATCGTGATGACTGGAATATAATGACATACGAAGTTGATCAGTTCGAAGTAAAAGAAGTCTCAATAAAAGATTATTTTGAAGTAGCAAAAAGAAAGAGAGAATACACGTATTCAAAGAAAAAAGAATGCTTTGATTGTAAATATTTTTTCATCTGCGATGGTGTGGAGAAAAAAGTTGTAAGCGAGCAAGAACTCTATCCTGTTCGTGGGGAAAAAATCGAAGATGTGAATTTTTATCGCAGAGGGCATTATCCTATTTGTGATTATAATAGGGAGAATGGCAATGAATAAGCTGCCTGATAAATTGAGTAAAGAAGAAATTTTGGAAATCGAACTCGAATTGACGGGAACTTGTAATCTAGACTGTCCTCTTTGTTCAAGAAGTTATGAAAATGCAAAGCATCTCATTAAATATAATGAAAGAAGTGTAGAGGAAATTAAAAAACAGCTCGATGAATATCCAAATATCGAAATGTGCTGCATGGCCGGAATTATATCAGAGCCAACTCTTCATAAGAGATTTCTAGAGATTATTGAATATTTAAGATCGAGAAATATTGCTATTGAACTATATTCTAATGCTTCTGTTCACTCAGAAAAATGGTGGGCAGAACTGGCAACACTCATGGGACCTTGTGATCGAGTATTCTTCACAATTTGTGGATCGAATCAGGAACTTCACGAAAAGTATCGAGTAAATTCTTCTCTTGAAAAGATACTAAATAATCATAGGGCTTTTAAAAATAATTGTGAACATCCCATTGATACACTTCAACACATTAAATTCGAATATAATAGTGAAGACTTTGAATCGAAAGAAATGCAAGCGATAAGGGCGAGGTTTTCTAGAGAAGAAAATATTAATACTCTTCCCTATAATGAAAGATTTAAATTCATAGAAGATGAGGATAATAAAATCAAGCTATCGAGTGAGTTAGCTCGATCTTATAATCTAATCGCAAAAAATGCCAAGAGGCGCTATCAGAAAAATAAAAGCGGTGAGATGAAGTGTCAGATGCGTTGTAAAAGTCTTGAGGAGAGATTTGTAGCGATTGATCAATTTGGAGAAATTACTCCATGCTTTCTCTATCGAATATACAATGGAGATGAGAAATTTAATCTCGATTACACGAAGATAAATAAGTTTACCTATGATTTTTGTTACGAGTGTGAAGCCGTTACGACTCAGATGTTAGAGGATAACGGATTAGAGAGAATGGGGTAAATATGAGTTGTAAGATAACAAGCCTTAAAAAATCAGATATCCACGAAATCGAAATGGATTTAACGGGAACTTGTAACTTACAATGCCCATTGTGCACAAGAAATTATGCCCATGCTCAACATTTGATTAAAAAACATATTCGTCCACTTAGTGAAATTACGAAGCAATTAGATGAATTTGAAAATCTAGAGCTTTTTTATATGGCCGGAAACTTCTCTGAGCCGACTCTTTATCCCGAAATATTTGGTCTTTGTAAGTACCTCGTTGATAGAGGAGTTGCGATTGATCTTTTCACTAATGGGAGTACTAAAAACCCTGAGTTTTGGGCCGAATTAGGAAAGATCTTATCGCACGAAGATAAAGTTTACTTCACTATTTGTGGATCTAATCAGGAATTACATGAAAAATATAGAGTGGGAAGTAAACTTGAGAAAATCCTGGAAAACCATCGCGCTTTTAAAAATGCTTGCGAGCATCCAATTGACTATATTCAACACATAAAGTTTGAATACAATGCACAGGATCTTGAATCAAAGGAAATGAAAGCGATTATTAATCGGTTTTCTAAAATTTATTTCGTCGATACAGAAGGTCAAAGAACATTTAATGAATACGTTAAGAGTTTTAATAGCAATGATGTTCGACCGGAAGATGAAAGAAAAAGAGCAATCGATGCTCTTTTTAAAATCAAACCTTCTCCTGGGGAAGAAGTAGAAATAAAATGTATGTCTCTTAGAGATAGGAAAATATATATCAATCAATTTGGAGAGATTTCTCCTTGTTATGGACATGCCGAATTCGAAGGACCAGGTCACTTTAGTGGAGATGTTTTCGATTATGGTGAGGTTTTAAGCTTTAAATACAAAGATTGCTTTAAGTGCGAAAAGAGAATCCAGAAATTGATTGAAGTCATGGGGTTAGATTTTGTTTGCTAAGGATTTAACAGAAAGAATTGAAATCGATTTGACTGGTACTTGTAATGCTAGATGTCCGCTTTGCGCTCGTAATTATAAGCACATCACAGTTAAATATAATGAAAGATCTGTAAGTGAAATTGCTGCTCAATTAGAAGAGTATCCAAATGGTAAATATGTTCACCTTGTAGGAGCGTTTTCTGAGCCAACACTCTATAAGAAGTTTCATGACCTTTGTCGTTATTTAGTTGAAAAAGAGTGGCATATTGAAATTTGCACGAATGGAGACACCCATGATGAAAAGTGGTGGAGTGAATTAGGTGAAATTCTTACAGAAAGAGATAGCGTCTACTTTACTATTTGTGGAAGTACACAAGAATTACATGAGATATATCGCGTAGGCACTTCATTAGAAAATATTAGAAAAAATGCAAAGGCCTTTAGAGAGTCTTGTAAATCAAAGATCGATTATATCCAACATATTCTCTTCGATTATAATGCAGAAGATCTTGAAAGCGAATCGATGGCAGAGATTATGGATGAGTTTTCCCATATCAATTTGACTCAAACATTGTATAGACGAGAAACTGAGATTTATAAAAATCCATTTAATCTCGATAAAATGCTTGTAACTCCTGAGTTGAAAAATAAGTATGATCTCATTATTCGCGAAGCAAATAGAAAGTGGGCCGAGAAATTAACGGGTAAGAAGAACTACGATATTGATTGTAGAAGCTTTAATAAGAAATCAATTCATATTGACCAGCATGGTAAGGTCTATCCTTGTTATATTTGGCTTGAAGAGAGTCGTAAAAATATTTGGGATGGAGATTATAAAAAGATTCAAAATTTTGAATATGAGTGCTGTCGTATTTGTGAGAAAAATTGCAAACGTCTTATGGATATGTGGGACTTAGAGATTTTATAATGAAATATGATAAGTTTTTTGAATTTATAGAATTAAGTTTGAATAACTCATGTCATCTTCAGTGTGTTGGCTGTCAAAGTCTTAAATCCAATTCAAGTAAAGCTCGAGAGCTATCTGTTCTAGAAATTCTACCTCTTTTAAAGAAATTTCACCCCAAAGAGTTATTTGTTTGTGGTAATGATGGCGAACCACTTGAACATAGTAATATAAAAGAAATCTTGCCTGCCTTAAACGAATGCTTTCATGATTCGAAAATCCTTGTGGCCACAAATGGTGAACTTCTTGAGGAAGTGCTCTTAGGAATTACAAAAACAGTTAAGGGAATAACATTTCAAATTGCTGTTGATGGACCAGATCAAAGAACGCATGAGCTAACTCGTCTTGGTGGAAACCTTTCAAAAGTATTTGAGAATATCAAGTTTGCACTAGAAAATGAAATTGATATCGAGATCATTTATTCTAGACATAAATTAAATGAGGAATATGCTGAGCACACTCGTGATTTAATATTTGAAAAATTCGGTATAGAATTACTCTTTAGAGATACGACAATAGTTGCAAAACATATTGAACCGCCACGACAGCTAAGTTCTGTTGGCGATGTCAGTGTTTTGTACGAATCTGGGATTTCTATAAAGCAAAGTCCATGGTTTAAAAGAATTTATATTAACTCAAATGGACGTGCTTATCCTTGTGTTTCTTTTATTTATAGAAGAGGTGAAATAGAGGCTCCTTCTATTTACGAATATGAAAGTGAATTAGCATTTATAAGTGATTTTATTAAATTCTCAAAGATGTTCTGCTGTGATTTTCAAGATCATGGTGATCTAAGACAATGTTCTTTGAACTGCGGAACCTATGTTGAAAATTTTGATTACGATACAATTAATTCCTTAAGGATAAAGAATGATTAAAAGTAATACATCTTTCGGCAAATTAAAAACAGTGATCGTAGGTCGCGAACTTGAAATAACAAAGAGGGTTGCTGATTTTTCTTTTCAACATTTTTACAAGGAAAATTTAACTCATGCCGTTTATGACAAGCTCATTTCGGATGAGGAAACTTATTATGTAAATCATGAATTTTTAGTTAAACGAGTAGAACAGCTAGATGATCTTGCAAAGAAACTAGGTAATTTAGGTGTTGAGGTGAAAAGGCCTAATCGCTTAACAAAAGTCATTCCATTTACAACACCCGATTTTAAAAGTGAGCTATCAAGTGCAAGTAATGTACGAGATGTTTCACTTGTCTACGGTGATACGATTTTTGAAACACCAACTTATGTCAGAAATCGCTATTACGAAAATACACTTCTGTATGATGTTTTCAATGAGGCATTTGATTGTGGGCAGGGAGGTAAGTGGATTAAATCACCCTTTAATCAGCTCATAGAAGAAAAGATGGACTTAGAGAATTGGGATAGTCATAGAGACTATTCAAGTTTTGATAGATCAAAGTATACGATGGCGATCGATGGAGCTCAATTCTTAAGAATTGGAAGAGACGTTATTGTAAATGTAAATTCCTATAATCATTATCTTGGTTTGGAATGGATAAAATCATTTTATCCTGACTCTCATTTTCATATTGTTCATGTCGCCGATAACCATATCGACGGTGTTCTCGTCTGCCTTAGGCCTGGGGTTTTTCTTGTTAATCCAAAGTATCCCAATCTTAAAAATATCATGCCAAAGAAATTTCAAAACTGGGAATACTTATATCCGCAAGACTATGAAGTTGAACCAAAAATAACTGAAGGAATGACTAATATTGATATTCAATTAGCTAGTACAAGAGGAATGGATATAAATATATTAAGTCTTGATGAAAAGACCGTTTTGGTTAATGAGTCAGCAGTAAGTGTTATCGAATTATTGAGTAAAAATAGTTTTGACGTTGAAACGGTAAGGCTTGATAATTGTGAAATCTTCGGTGGAGGAATTCATTGTTCAACATTAGATCTTCATCGCGAAGATGAGTATAGAGATTACACGAAGTAGGATATATGAAGGTAGCTTTAGTTACAGCAATAGAAAGTAATAAACAGTGTATTAATGATATAAACGGCATCACTTTTGAGCATCAAAGATTATATGAAGATGAAGCCATTCTTTGCTTTGAAGCTTGGAGAAAAAACGGTGGATGGCTGAAAGATATGGCCATCTATGCTTACTGTCCTTCCAAAAATGTAATCAGTGAAAAGACAAAGGCAAAGCTTAAAGATCTCAACGTCACTTATATTGAAAAATACCACCCAGAAGTGGAAAATTTCCAGTCTGGTTATATTAATGCTCCTTTTTGTGGATATATCTTAGAGCAAGAACTTAGTGAAGATATTCTCATTCACATTGACCTTGATATGAAACTTATTCAACCGCTTCCAAAGTCAATGATCGAGGGCGTATATAACGAAAAATATATTTTATGTGGTCAATATGATGATGTATCAAAAAAAGATCAGCGACTTGTTGTTGAGGAATGGGAGAACCCGGTTGATACGGGATTTCTGATCTCAAGAAGAGATAGTGGATTTTACGAATATTACTATAAAGAACTTATGAAGCTCTACGAGACAAAAGGTGATGATCGCTGGAAGAAAAATTGTCAGGATGTTCCAGAGCATTTTCTTGAAGAGTATGTCATAGATGTGGCCTTGAATGAAAAACGACTTCCGATAAAAGGGATTCAGAAATATCAGGTTGGAGAGGGCTATGCTTCAATCAATCATTATTCTGATGAAGAGATCGATTCGATATATTTTTGGCATGAGCATATACATCATTCTTCTTACTATAACAAAGTGAGAGAGAAGATTGATTTCTTTAAAAGAACAAAAGGAAAGTTCGATTGCAATTAAAAGAAAAGCTTCGAAAAAAAGTTGATTTAGTAGAGAGAGCTAATCGTGACTTTCTCAGCGACTTTGGCATCTCCTTGCCAAGAGGAACAGGGTTCTCAAAGTCAGAGAACTTTCATTTTCTTGTGTATAAGAATAAAAAATATGTTCATAAGCACTCTCTTTATCACTTGATCACAGATGCAGAAGATATTGATAAAGAATTGGACTTTTCTGTTTCAGACTTTCATGAGGCCATTGTTCAACTTAAAGATGAGCAACAAATATTTCCTAAATTATTAGAAGAAAGTGAACACTTCTATGTCTTTGAGTATTACTCTCGTGAAGATGGATGGTTTCCTGTTGAATTCTTAACGAATGACCATGCAAAATGGATAAAGAGTGAAGTAAGTAAGTTTTGGAAAGGAAAGAAGAAAGTTCTTAGCCCTTTTTATAGTCAGCAATACGGAAAAATTGTTAGAAAGTACGGAACCAATGAAATTCGATTCATAGATTTAAAATATATGGAACTGGTTAAAAAGCATCCTCTATTTGTTTATTTCTGTAGTAATCAAAAAAATGATTTATATTTGATAGAGAGGAATTTTAATCCTTTTTATAGTTTAAAGAAACGTCTATCGCGTGAATATCCATTCGATAAAGTAAAAATCCATAAGTTGTACTAATGAAAATACCTTTTTATAGACCTTATTTTCCAAAAAAATCATTTTCAAAAATTCAAGACGTTCTTGAATCTGGTCATTGGACGAGAGGAAGAATGTGTGAGGAAGTAGAAAATTTAATTCAAAGTGAATTCTATCCAGGAACACATTGCTTACTCGTTAACAGTGCCTCTGGTGGTTTATATGTCGCATTGATGGCCCTCGGAATAGAGCCAGGTGATACTGTTGTTGTTCCAATTAATACTTTTTCTTCTACAGCAGCTGTTCCATTTCATTTAAAGGCAAATATTATTTTTTGTGATATTGATCTTGAAACCGGCAACTATTGTTTGTCTTCATTAAAAAATATTTTAGAAACTAAAAATGTGGATTTTGTCCTTCCCGTATTTTTAGCAGGAAATATCACAAATACTAAAGAATTATACGAACTGAAATCAAAGTACAATTTTAAAATTATTGAAGACGCAGCACAAGCCTTTGGGTCTAGAGGAGTATGTGATTATGCCGATGTCTCTGTTATTAGCTTTCATGCAACGAAGATTATTGGAAGTCCTGATAGCGGATTAGTTATTACTAAAGACCTCGATCTGTATGAAAAGATGAAACAGATTTCGTTACATGGAATAGAAAAAATAAGTCCTTTTGAATATGACATTCAAGAAGAAGGTTTAAAATTTAACAGTAATGATTTTGCTGCCTCAATAATTTTCGAACAACTTAAAGTCTTTAACGAGATCTTAGAAAAGAGAAAATACTTTTTTACATATTACTGCCAAAAGTTATCAGACATTGAAAGTATTCAATTTATCGACTTAGGTGAAAATAGTAATTGTTCTCTTCTGATTGCTCTCGTTGATAAGAGAGATGAACTTAGAGAATTTCTTCTGGCCAAGAATATTGAAACATCTGTTCATTTCAAAGGTTTAAATCAACATACGCTTTGGAAGAATTATCTTAACGAAAATGATGGTCTAAACTTCGAAAAATGTGATGAGTACAGCCTTAAAGCAATTTCTTTGCCGGTGTTCTTTGAAATGACAAAGAGTGAATGTGACTATGTCATTGATCAGATTAGGTCTTTTTACTCTCAATAATTCGTTCTATATAGAAAGATTCCGCTAACGGAAGCCCAACTTCCACTCCGTTTACTTCCATGAGGTTTCTTAAGTGGCGATGAGAACGTGGGTGGGGATAATCTTTTAACTCCGTCTCATAGCAACTCATGGCCAAGAGCTTTTGCTTACATTCTTGCTCATTAATTTCATTATAAAAATTAGGTTTTAGCGTCGTTATATGTGAAGAGCGGTATTCAAAACTCGATGGAATATTGAATGTTAGAATTTTCTCTACACTGGAAAGAGGTAAAGGTCTAAACGCCGTGATCACTGCTTGATGTGCTATTCGATGATCTATATTAAGATCATTAGATGAATGTGTGTAGATTATTTGGGGAGCAAAATTTAAAGTTGCACTTTCAATTGATTGAATGAGTTCTAGTAAAGGATATTGATCCAACTTATTGTCATGAAAAGAGAGGATACTATAATCATTTACTCCAAGTGTTTGACAGGCCTTTGTAAATGATTCTTCTCTTTTTTGTATATCGTTCCCTTGAGCTGAAGCTCCTTCTGTTAGACAGATGACTTTGACGGTATCTCCGGATATAGAATGTTGAAAAATAGTTGCACCTGCTCCTAAGACTTCATCATCAGGATGAGCAACTACGACGAGTACTTTTTTATTCATTGGCATTCCTATATTTTTCAAAATTCCAAAAGTCATCACATTCACATGCTTGGTAAGGGCAGATTAGGGGAGTTGATTTAAACTTGGCCGTGATAATATGTTTTTTATCATTTCTACATGCTGATGAAACATAGCCATTGTAATGGATAATAAAGGCATTTATATTACATTTCCACCCTTTTAGATAATGCATGTTGAGATCAAAGAATGTGGATTTAGCCATCTCTATTTCTTTATTCTTTGAATAAACTTTGATTTTTTCTTGATTCTCATTCTTTGAAATAATCGTTGTTGCTTCTTTAATAAAGAGTTCTATTTCTTCTGGATACTGTTCAAAACTAACGCTGTAACCACTTTTATAATGGGGTCTTATAATATTAATTGTAGGAGATCTTGGAGAATCAATGTTTAATAGATTTTCTAATGTCTTTTTCATTCTCGGAAGGTGAATTAAACTATTGGGCACTAGAAATGGAACATCTGAATCAAATTTCTCATAGAGCTGATTGATTTTTTCAAAGAATTTTCCGTTGTCATATTCCGGGTGATAGCTTGCCGTTAAAACGATTTTTGTCGAAGAGATAGAATCCCAAAAATGAATCGGCTTCGCTAAATTGGTTACAATTCTAATTTCTGTACACTTTTCTAAATCTTGAAGAAATGAAACGATCTTTGAAAAATTTGGGTGAAGCGTTGGTTCACCTCCAATTAGGTTGATAACAAATGGTTGATCAATATTTGAAATCTTTTTTTGAATTATTTTCTGTAGCGATTCATAATCTGTATTACTTTCAAAAGGGTCATAGTAACAATAGCTGCATTTGAATTGGCAGTGAGAAACGAGTTCCCAATTAATAATCATTGGAGAACCATGACCAACTTGAGTAATCTCTTTTTGATTAATTTTCATAGAAGATCCTCAATTGCAATACGTTCCTTTCCATAGAAATTCTGGATGCCATTTTTTTCTAGAATTGCTCGATACAGAGGAGCTTCATAATTATAAGGGAAGCAAAAGTCTTCGATCTTAATTGAGTTCTCTTTGAAGTTTTTAAGCATTCTCTCTGTGTCATGAGTTAAGTAATCGAAGAGTTCTTTTAATCCATTTACGTCTTTGAGATTTTTATGAAAGTGAGAGTGTCCACCGATAGAGCAATTCTGATCTTCGTTGATTTCTTTAATTTGAGACCACTTCATATAATAAGCTGTTTTATTCTCTGCGAAGTATTTTTGGTGGGCCTCGCGACAAGTAATAAATTCACCAATTTGCTGTTCATCTTCGGGGCAGATAATATCTGTAGATATAAAAAAAATCTTCTTTGTATCTATTTGTTGGAGTTCTTCTAAGAATAAATACTGAGTATAAAGCCCATCATCAAATGTTAGAATGTAATCTTCTAGATTGAGATCCAACATTTCTTTCTTAAATTCATGTATCATTAAAACTTTTTTTTCTTTCATAGCATTGATTTAATAATATCTTGAATTGAGAACTGCGGTTGATAGTGTTTTTTTAACTTATCAATATTCGGTGATCGATAGATAATATCATCCATACTGTTACTGTATACTTCTTTGAACTCACGATAGTTGATGATGAGCTCTGGGTAGTAATACTCTTTTAGTAGAGTGGCCAATTCGTTAATCGTAATGAAATTCTCATCACTACCAATATTGATTGTCTCGTTGTTAAATAAATTTTCTTCGATAATTAATTCTAAGACATTAACAAAATCACGGATGTCACAAAAAGAACGAGTTTGATTTCCGTTGCCAAAAACTTCAATGGCCTTTGCATTCTTTGCTTTATGAATAAATGTCGGAAGAACCATTCCATATCTGTGTGTTTGCCCCTTACCTGTAATATTGAAAGGACGAATAATAGTGTGTTCTAAATTGTGGGCCTTAATAAGAAATTCAGACATTAACTTATGAGCGGCATAGCCCCAGCGAAGTATTTCTGGATCACCGATTTGAAGAACATCTCCTTCAGTACAATTCTCTCTATTGCCGTACACTTCCGATGTCGAAGAGAAAATTATTTTCTTTTTATATTTTTCGAGTAGTGGAAATAAATAACTAGAGATTGCATGATCATCTCTTATTGCCTTCTTCGGATCATCATTTATTTTACTGACACCAACACTAGCAGCGAAATGAATAAAGACATCACATGATTTGATTTCACTTTCGAGTTGCTTTAATTGCTCGTCTTCAAGTTTTGCCATATCCCATCGGTAGATCACATCGCCCTGAGTTTCATCATTGGATTCTCTATCAATGACGACTATCTTATATTTCTTTTTAAACTTCAGTGCGAGAGCGCGACCTAAGAAGCCATGACCACCACTAATAATGATTTTCTTCATCGAGTATTCCTTATTTCTCTTACAATTCTATATGTATTAATTGTAACTGAAAACGCTATGATACTGATATTACTTGATAGACATACTATGAGATTGTGATCTTTTATGGATGATAAGGGCCATGATCTTGATTTTTTGTTGATATTAGTTGGCAATTTTTTCTTATTTCAGTGATTTTAGATACTTGGTTAATCTTGATTTTTAACTATTTTCAAGTGCTTATGGTTTATATGTATAGGAAACCTTAAATGAGTTTAAACATACTCTATAATGAAGGAACTAAAGCTATAATTTTATAAGTATCTTCTTATTTTTTGGAGTTTTTATAAATGAAGTTCTTCACGCGCAAAGAGAAAAAGAAAAGCATGAATGAGGGGTTTTCTCTTGTTGAGATCATGGTTGCAGCTGGCCTTGTTGGAGTTGTATCCCTTGCTGTTGTAAATCTTGTTTCAAACCTTAATAAAACTCAAAAACGTGCTCAGCAGGTTTTTTCAGTTGAGCAAGAAATCTCTCGTATTTCATCGGTACTCAACGATAAAGATTCTTGTGAAGCTACTTTTGCAACGCAAACATTCGGTGGTGGATATGATGCTACAACTGAACTTGCAATAAATGATATTAGCCAAGTAACAAATGCTGGAACAAATACAATTTACAGTATCAACGACGAGCTTGGAGATGGTGGTGGACTCGTTGTTTTAAAAGATATGAGACTTGTCGGTGTTAAAAATGAGAGTACTCCATTTTTAAAAGATGGAGATATGGTCGTTCAAGCTGAAACGGAATTTCGTGTCTTCTTTAGAAAAGGGCGAGACGCCGTTGATGATAATGCAATTGTAAAATCATCTCATGGTGCTGTTGAAATTAGACGAGTTTTTAATTTATCTGTTGTTGTAAATCAAGCGACAGGTGAGATTGTTAGTTGTTATGGGGCGATTGATAGTTATACTGCAGCAACTTGTTCGTCGCTCGGTGGAAATATTGATAATGACGGTAATTGTGTTGAAGTCCATATTAAGACAGGTGTTGGTGGAGCAGGGACTGGAAATAAAATGTCCGCTATTCTAGGAAGTACGACAGCATCAAATATTTCTGGTGGTGGATATGCGAGGGCTCCATTAAAAGTAACATTGGCAGATGATGAAAACGGAGCAGGGCTTTTATTTGATGATAATCAGGTTCAAGCTGTTAATGCTGCAAATAACCCGACAATATTCTATTTAAATGAAGATGGTGGAGATATTGAGTTAGGAAATGTCGCCGATAAGACTATTATAAAGGGTGCTGTAGAAGCGGAAACGACAATGCAAGTAACAGGAGCTACAACATTACAAAATATTTTAACAGTTACTGGAACTTCAACGTTTAATGGGCAAGTTCTACTGAATCAAAATACAACTCTTGCTAATAGTCGTACTTTAACAATTACATCTAATGCTATGATTAATTACACCTCAGATAAGAGGTTAAAAGATAAAATCAAAGAGATTGAATCTCCATTAAAGAAAATTGATCAAATTCGTGGTGTTGAATATGTTTGGAGAAAAACTGGAACAAAAGACGTTGGTTATATTGCTCAGGAAGTTCAAAAGATATTACCAGAGCTCGTACATACGGACAAAGAAGGAACTCTAAGTGTTCAGTACGCTAAGATGTCGGCCTTTAATACCGCAGCTATTAAAGAGCTTAAAGAGGAGAATGAGAAACTAAAAGATGACCTGTCTCTTTTAAAGAAAGTTCTCTGCAGCGAAAACCCCACAAAATTTAAATCTATTTGTAAATAATAATAAGGGCACTGAATGTGCCCTTTTTTTTATCCTCTCTTTGCTCTACTATCTCTTGTAGGGAGTAAATTATGCATTTAAATTTTGATCCAGAAGCAAAGATTGCTGATGAAATTAAGTTCGATGAATTCTTAAAAGTCGATATAAGAATTGGGGAGGTTGTTTCTGTAGAAGACTTCCCGGAAGCTAGAAAACCAAGCTATAAATTAAAATTAGACTTTGGAGCAGGAGTAGGTATTAAAAAAACATCTGCTCAAATTACTGATCTTTATACTAAAGAAAATCTTCTTGGGAAAAAGCTTTTAGCTGTTGTTAACTTTCCTCCGAGGCAGATTGGAAAGTTCATGTCAGAGGTTCTTGTCTTAGGGCTATCTGATCATGAAAATAATATTGTATTAACTCAATTTGATAAAGACGTACCAAATGGTTCGCGTCTTCACTAAGGAAACTTTATGAAAAAATTAAGTCCTGAAGAAAAGCATGTCATTATTGATAAAGGTACTGAAGTTCCATTTACTGGAAAGTTCAACGATTTCAAAGAACCTGGAACATATATTTGTAAACAATGTGGAGAAGAGCTTTATCGTTCAGAAGATAAGTTCGCTTCAGGTTGCGGATGGCCTAGCTTTGATGATGAAATTCCTGGAAAAGTAAAACGAGTTCCCGATGCAGATGGAAGGAGAACGGAGATTGTTTGCCAAAGCTGTGATGGTCATCTCGGTCATGTTTTTATTGGTGAGCAATTCACAGAAAAAAATACGCGCCACTGTGTGAACTCAATATCACTAGAATTTATTCCAGAGAAAAAAGACTAGGACTTCGCTATGATAACAGTTCATCATCTCAATGATTCAAGATCTCAGCGAATTCTATGGCTCTTAGAAGAGCTTGGTTTAGAGTATGAAATTAAGTTTTATCAAAGAGATCCTCAAACATCTCTCGCTCCTAAAGAGTTAAAAGATGTCCATGCTTTGGGGAAATCTCCAGTTATAACAGATGGCGACTTAACTATTGCAGAGTCTGGTGCGATTATTGAGTACCTCGTAAATAAGTACCAATGTGATGCCATTTTTCGACCAGAAAAAGAGACGGAGAAAATTCAATTCTCTTATTGGCTACACTTTGCTGAGGGCTCACTTATGCCGCCTCTTCTTTTGAAGCTTGTGTTTGATAAAGTAAAAAATGCTCCGATGCCATTTTTTGTTAAGCCTATTGCTAGGGGAATTGCTGATAAGGTGATGAAGGGCTTTATTGGCCCAAATATTACAAATAATTTTGACTTTATTGAGGCTCATCTTGCTAAAAACGAATGGTTTTGTGGAGATAAGCTCACGGGGGCTGACTTTCAAATGAGTTTTCCCCTTGAAGCGGGGATGACACGAGTTGATAACAGAGAAAAATATCCGGCCATATTGGCCTTTCTCGATAAAATTCATTCAAGAGAGGGTTATAAAAAGGCCCTTGAGAAAGGTGGGGAATATTCTTATTCAGGGAAGTAGAAGCTAGTTGTAGACGTATCTTGCTCAATTTTATATCTTAGATAAGTTAATTATCACAATTTTTGGAGGACCCCATGGGAAGAAAGTCGGCAAAAATCGCGGCGAAAAAAGGTGCTGCCGATAAACAAAGAGGACAGGTATTTACTCGTGCTCTAAAAGACGTTTACAAAGCTGCTAAGTCAGGTGGAACTGACCCTGCATCAAACTTCCTCCTCAAAGTTGCCCTTGAAAGATGTAAAAAATTTAATGTTCCAAAGGACAACATTGAGAGAGCTCTTAAAAAAGCCTCTGGTCCAGATGGTGTTGGATTTGAAGATATCAACTATGAAGGTTACGGACCAAATGGTGTTGCCGTTTTTGTTGAAGCTTCAACTGATAATGTTACAAGAACTGTTGCTAACGTAAGAAGTTACTTCAATAAGTGTGGTGGCTCTCTTGGAGTCAATGGTGCTCTTGAGTTTCTATTTGATAGAAAAGCATACTTCATTGTTCCTATAGAAGGACTTGATGAAGATGAATTCACACTAGAGATGATTGACGCTGGTGCTGAAGAAGTTGAAAAGGATGAAGAGTTCTTTGAAGTTACTGGACCTGTAGATGTATTCGGTACAATTCAGGACAAACTTCAGAGTTTAGATATTACTCCTGAAGAAGCAACATTAGAGAGATTTCCAACATCTTACAAAGATGCTGATGAAGAAACACGTGCTCAAGTTGAAAAACTCATTGGTCTTTTAGAAGACGATGATGATGTTGTAACGGTTTATCACAATCTTGAAGAAGAAGAGTAAATAAGAAGGCCTCTCAAATTGAGAGGCCTTTTTTTTATGATGGTTTTACGATTGCAAAGGCTAAAATGGCCACTAGTGATAAGACAAAAAAAGCACTAAATAAATAGAGTCCAATATTATCTTTTAAACTGTCTGATGTTTGATTTGCTTGTTCTTCAACAAGTACTTCTGTTGTTGTTTCCATAGAAAACTCCTACTTTAAAAATTAATTAAATTGAAAATGAGTAAATTTAATTAACAAAGAGGAGGGCTAGAGCCTGTGAATGTTAAAAAGCTCGCTTGAAGGAGCTTAGGCGTTTTCTCCGTACCGAGGGATTGCTTCGAGATGAAGCTAGCTTTTAATTTGATATTTTTCAGTGGACTTAAGGCAAGGGGATAATTGTCAGGCTCGAGTTCAAATTTCTTGTGGGCCTGATCAATTTCATCAAAGTAAAAACTTAAATCGTAATTAATTGCCTCTTTGTTATCCGCGAAGCTTACTTCGTTAGAAAAGCTTGTTAACTGAAAGCTTAGAAGGAAGAGAATGGGATAAATAAAGAACTTAACCATAGTTCATCTTACCACGGTCTTTCACTTAGAAAAACGTAAAAAAAAAGGGGCGTATGCCCCCTTCTAACATATTAAAACTTCTTACCGAATTTACATTCGAAATAGACCCCGTTTTCTGGATCGTGATCTTCATCTCTCCAAGCATGGTGAGTTTTCTGACCGACTCCACAGCCAACATGAATTTGGCTTTGGTCGAATCTATACATGACAGAAACCATATTCGGCGTCTCATATAGTCCATAGTCATTGTTATTAACGACAGTGAACTCTCTTTGATATTCGAGATAAACAGTTTGAGAATCATTGAGTGCAATTCTAACTCTCGCCCCAATTGGAAGGTGGAGATCGTGTTCACTTGAAAGATAGCGAGAAAGTCGAGCTGATACATAAAGTTCAACTTCAGCTTTACCACCAGCAATCTCATAACCAACAGCAGCTGAAAGATCACTCGGTAGAATTGGTAAATGAAGATCGATGGCGATGTAGCTATTATCAAAAAGCTTATCGTGAAGATTCGTCTTATTGGCGTAGGCATTTTTATCAAGATCCCTTTGGATTTGGTGGAGAAAAATTTCCTCCTGTGCTTTTGCTCCAAAGTTAGCAAGAAATGAAATGGCCAATAATCCGAAAAATAGTTTCTTCATGTGTCTCTCCTCATAATGAATATATAAGAAAGATTAGCAATAAATATAAAACGGAACTTAGGCCGAGAAAAAATTATGGGGGCCGTTAAGAATCTAAACGGCCAGCCCAGTAGTTGCGAGATATGAATAATAGGCATATGATGTTTAGTAAATAAGTTAAACTGGAATTAAGAATGCAATATTTACGATTGTTTACACTCCTTTTTCTCATAACTGCCCCATCCTTTGCTAATGAAATAACGGTACTTGGTGACTCCTTTCACCCCCTGAGTTTTCAAGTGAATGGAGTTAAGCAGGGTAAAGTGTACGAAATGGTCGAGAAGATCATTAAAAAATCAGGTCTTAAGGTTAAGAAGAATATCATTACAAGTTGGGAGATTGTCTACGATTACGCTCTCAAGAACCCAAATGTTCTCTTTTATACTATTGTAAGAACGAAAGAGCGCGAAGATAAGTTTCACTGGATAGGGCGAGTGAGTGATCGCCGTATGTTTATCTATGCTCTAAAGAAGAGAAAGGATATCTCAATTAAGCGCTGGCAAGATTTAGAGGCCTACAAAACTTTAAGTCTTAGAAAAGCGACAGTGACTGATTATATTTCTAAAAGAGGCGCACAAATCTATCCAACAACGGATTTAAAGCAAGCCTATAAAATGCTTATCAATGAACGGGCTGAACTAATGGTGATGCTTGATTATTCAAAAGATCACTTAGATAAGAAAAATCTTGTAAAGCCTGTTTGGGAAATTGATCAGCCGGGAAGTTTTTATGTGGCCATGAGTAAGCAAACTCCAGAGTATATTGTTAAGAAAGTAAGACAAGCCTATCTGGATTTAAAAAGAAAAAGAAAGATTATTCCAATAACGAGAAGAGACTAAATTCAGCCATTTGGTAGATTTGTTTAATAATATATCCATTGATTAGCATGTATAGATCTGTATAAATTTCAGTAGTTAAGACTAGAAAATAATTCACTGGTAATAAAGAGTCATAACTTACAGGAGTTTTATATGAAAAAAATGATCGTTTTTATTTCACTTGTTATGAGTTCTCTATCTTTTGCAGCAGCACCAAGTGCACTTGAAGTTGCTATCGCTAAGGAAGCAGTTGTTCAATCACTTTCTAGTTCAGAAAATGAAGTAGTAAAAAGCGTTCTTCTTGTTGATTCAGATGAAGATACAATTTATCTTGTGGCAGAGACTTCGACAAAAGAAGTAACTGAATATAAAGACGAAGATGGAACAGTTTTCGTTGAAGAGTTAAATATCGAATGTGAATACTTCTACGAATTCGCAAGAGGTAGTGAAGCTCTTGAAGTCGTTGCTGGTGGATGTAGCGAAGTTAAGTAATTATTTCAGAAAAGAGGGAGCTTTGAAGCTCCCTTTTTTATTATTGGCAAGTAATGTATTTGAATGGTGCTTTATTTGGTGACTTTCTTAAGACTTCCATCTTTTTAAAAAATCTTCCTTTTAGACCAATTCCCTTAGACATGTAGGCAAATACTTTTTTCGTCTTAAAGTCGACATAGGCTTCAAATCCAAATAGAGAACATACTCTATCGAGGTAGCTTTCGTGCCATTGGAGAAATTCTTGTTCGATCATAAGAAGAGGACGTTCTTTACCGTCGAGTTCATATTTTGGCTTATAGATTCGAACTTGCTTAGTCGCGTGGTCACATTCTAGTTCGCTGTAATTTACATTGAGATCTGCAGAAGATGGTAGTTCGCAGAGATTGGCTGCGCTGTTTAGAGATACGGTTAGTCCAAGAGCTAGTAATAGATTTTTCATCATGTTTCCCCTGTGAAGAAAATTTATCTATTTATGACGCGTTTTGTATGAACACGAAAGTCGTCCTGTAAACTTTTCCCTTTTTGGTCCTGGATACTTTTGTAGCGTCGTCGCGTTAGCCACGCTGCCGCTAGAAAAGTATCCAGGACAATATTAGATTTCCCAGTGAAATTCGGCGATGTTATTTCCTGTTGATTGGTCGCAGACACTTTCTAGGTCGTAACCAAAGAGAAGGGCGAGGTAAGCATTGAATTTGATGACATAACGAAAGCCTGGCTTCATGATTTCATCGAGATCTGCGGCCAGTTCTTGGCAGCGAGCAGAGTCGTTATTTGTAACAGATGTTTCGAAGTTAAGAATTTTCTCACCTTTCTTTCTTGAGAAGTGAGCACTATAGAGGCATTGCCCATCGTCAGATTGAGCATCCATAATCGCTACACGAGTGCTATCTGAAATCCCTAGATTCGTTAACTTAACTCCAAGTTCTTTAAATTCAACAGGAGCTTCAACTTTGTTTTTATAGCTCTTACAAGTAAAGCCTTTGAAATTAGTAACGAATTTTAAGTCACTAGCTGTCTGAGGGGCAGCGAAGGCCTGGAAAGAAATTAGTGTTGCAAGAATAGTCTTCTTTAGCATATGAGCTCCTTTAAAGTTTGATTTGATTTAACAACAAAGGTTTGAGTGGTCAAACAGTTTATCCAAATTACTTGAACGAGAAGGATTAATGAAGTCACTTTGCCTGAATTGACTGAGAGCGTGGGGCAGTTTGAATCTAAATGACTAAATGCAAGGGGCGTTGGGACTCCGAAAAACTTATTTATAAATGATAAAACTTGGCATCTATTTTGCTCTGTAAAATTTAATCATGAACAAGGGGAGAGGGATGAGAAAACTAACTTCAGTTATTATTTTTGTATTGTGCTTTATGAGTGGTTCACTGGGAGCACAAGAGTCGATGAGCAGTAAGATTAAACAGGCATCAGATGAATACTTACTTTTTTCATTAATGGCACCAACCCAAGAAAGGGCCCTCGAAGAATCAGACCGAATGGATCGTTGCCGACCACAAAATCCAATTGGTTCGGCTTGTATGGAAGTTGCCTGTGAAAAACTAGGGACGTTTGGTTGTAATGAAGTGGAAGAGGTCATAGAAATTGGTCAAGCTTGTCGTGGAAATTATAGTGGAGATTGTCTAGCAAACTTGTGTGATCGAGTTGGGACATTTGGCTGTAATGAAAAAGAAGAGGTCAAAACGATTGCTAGAGCATGTGTTGGTGCAGATAACTCATGTGTTGAGTTTGTTTGTAATAAACTAGGAGCTTTTGGTTGTAATGAGATCTCTGAAGTTGTTGAAGTTGCAAAAAGTTGCAGTGGAAGTATTTAATTAGTTTAAAAATAAAAAATGTTCAGATAAAAAGAGCTCATGATAAAAATGAGCTCTTTTAAATTTAACTTGAAGAAAACTTTGATCATAAGTTGTGCGATTGGGGTTATTTGCTACTTTACCGTCTTTATTGCAACATTAATCTTTATTCGTAAATTGAGTTATCAAGGGTCAGTGGAATCGAATTATTTAAAACTGGAATTTATCGAACAAACGTCAAAGAAAGCTAACAGAGAAGTTGAGGACTTAGAATTAGAGTCAAAAGAAGATGTAATTCTAGATCTAACAAGAGCTTCTATTCAACTTTTTAAAATAGAATCAATGATGAGAGAAAGAAGTAAAATTACAAAACTTTCCGATTATTGTGAGAGTATTTGTAATCAAAGTCTTTTCGAGGATGTAGAAGAAAACGAAATAATGAAGCTCATTTCACAAGAAGGTCATCTCTCTTTCCAAGATCCAGTTGGACTGGAAATGGCGTTAAATTTAAATCTCTTTGCGAAGGTATTACCTTCCTCACTATTAAAGACAATAGTCGAAATTAGAAATCAGAAACAACATGATCTCATTGATCAGCTTAATTCAAATTTTGTATTACAAAAAGAGTTACTTTCTTTCATCCCACATTTTCAACGAATAGCTAGCAAGAATTTTAAATTTCACCTTAAAGAAGCTAGCGATGCTATGAAAGATTACGAAGAAATTCGTAAAAACTGTCGTGAAACGAATGCCTCTCAAGGCGAAGTCATATTGCGATGTGAGCATATTATAGAAAGGTATTTAAATCATTATGAAGCTTTAAGTCTCTAGGCCAGCTAAATTGCCGGCCTTTTAGAGACTATTGTTTTCTATACGTATCGTAGGGCTCTAGCAAAAGTCCAAGGCATGAAATCACGACGTAGATGTAATTGTCAGAGACGACATTAAATTTGTAAGTGAAAATCATTCCAAAGGCCAATGAGATTAACGTTAATATTGAAAATATCCATGCCTTTCTTAATTGAATTCCAGATAGAAGCCACACTGCTAAAAAGAGCTCTACGAAAATGATGATACTTGCATGAAGTTTAATAAGAAAGATTGGAAATATCGTTTTTTCAAACATTGACATGTAATAGGCGATTGTTCCATCGATACCACCAGAGATTTTAATTAGGCCTGTTCCTAAAAATAAACTACCAATAGCAATTCTTAGAATAAGTGAGATTAAAGAATAATTTTTTGCATTCATATTTTTTCCTTTTGTATTTATGAGAGGCTCAATGAGTAGCAATCCCAAAGTAATTTTGAATCTGTGTATTGTTGGAAGGAGATAATTTTTCCTTGTTCATTAAAACGATAGACGTGTGAAGTTAAAGCAGTTGCTTGGCCACCAGAATTTTTTGCGCTTACTTCATACCGTCCTTCTACGAGGACAAATTCTGGACCAATCGAGATAGAATCAATTTCAAAAGAAAATTCTTTCCATCTATTTGCATTTCCATCAAAGACATTTTTGAAAATTTGTTTAAGTCCGATACTTATCATTCCTCCCGGAAAACCTGGAAGCTGACTCCATTTAATGTTTTCATGAAAGATCTCGTTTAGAGCTTTTTCATTTCTTTGAGCATAGTATTCGTAAAGTTTATGAATCTTATCAACTGTGATTTCTTCTTTTTTCATCACTTCTCCTTTGATTGAATTTAGTATAAGCTTTTTAAAAATGAGAATAAATGTGTTGTTTTTCAAAAGAGGTGTTCAAAAATGAACATAAGTGAGAATTGGGAAGATATTAAATTCTTTCTTGCTTTAGCTAAGGAAAAGAAGCTGCAAAGAGCGGCTAAGCTTCTAGATAGCAATCATACGACAGTGTATAGACGAATCAAAAACTTTGAAGAGAGATTCAATATTAAGCTATTTGAAAGTACACCGGATGGTTATTTTTTAACAAGTGCTGGAGATGACCTTTATTTAAAAGTCGCCTCTATTGAAGATCAAATGGATGAAGTTTTCCGTTCTATTCAAGGACTTGAGGACACACTAAAAGGGCGAGTAACAATTACAACAACCCACTCCATAGCTGCGACGTTCTTACCGAATATTCTATTTAAATTTCAAAAAAAATGGCCGTCACTGCAAATTGATTTAAAAGTGTCGAACCAATTTTATAATCTATCGAAAAGGGAGGCCGATATTGCGATTCGACCTTCAAACGATGTACCTCTACATTTGATAGGAAGGAATGTTGGAAAAATCAACTTTGGATTGTATGCCTCAAAGAAATATATAAAGAAGAATGGAGATAAAAATAAGATTCGAAAGAATTTAGCGAGTCAACAGTATGTTGGTTTGGACAATTCTCTTTCACATTTAAAGTCATCTTTATGGCTCAAAGAGATTTGTAATAGTGAGGAGCAAGTCCTTCGCGTTGATAACGTTAATGTAATGGGACGCCTGTGTTCTGAGGGGCTCGGGTTATCTGTTTTACCAGATTATTTTACCGGAATTTATAAAGATCTGGTTCTCGTGTCTAGGCCTTCTGATTTTATTGGTTCTGACCTTTGGATCCTTACACATAAAAGTATCAGTAAGAGTCCAAAAATAAAGACATGCACAGACTTCTTATTTCAAGAAATTAGAAAGTGTATTTCATAGTCAGAGTGTCTATATTTTAGTCAATTTTTAATTGGGAATTGAAATATCGTTTGTAAAAACAGTCGCTTATCGCTATTTGTAATGGCCTCATTTTTGCTTATATCTAATGTAAACATCTTATGGGTACTAATTATGAAAGTGGTTCTTAAAGCGACATTCTTCTTTTTGATCTTTATAAACGCACAGGCTGAATGCTTAAATAATAAGTCTGTCGGTATTTCAACTAAGGATCTTGGTAATTTTGATGTGCTACTAAAGAATGAGGCCCTTAACATTACGATGAAATCAAATACAGTTATGCATAAAGATGATGATAGAGAGATTCGTAAGAAAAGTTCTCCAAAATGGCTCGCCGCTGTGGGACGTTTAAATAACCACTGTAGTGCAACTCTCGTTGGAAATGACTCTGATGACAACTCTAGAATAGCGACAACTGCGTTTCATTGTTTAAAGTCAGATAGGCCAATAATTCTTAGCTTTTTAACAAATGATGGAAAAATAATTACAAGAAAAGCAACAGTTTTAAATAAAGGAAATCATATAGAAGATAGAGCGATTCTTCTTTTAGAATCTGAAATTTCGCATACAGATATTGAACCTCTCATTCTTGGTGATATGAGTCTTGTAAGCGAGAATGATACTCTTACAGCTGCTGGCTACTCTGCGGATAAAGAAAAAGGAAGTGGAGGGAAGTTATTAACGTTCGATTCAAATTGTAAATTTATAAGTAAAGATATCGAGAAATCAGATAATCATATCTACCTAAGGGATTGCTTTGCCTATGGTGGAGCTTCTGGTGGGGCAATCGTTTATCATGATGGAGAAGAGAGCTTTATCATCGGTCACTTAGACGAGAGTACTCTCGAAGGTGGAGTCTATGGTTATGGTTACTATGAGGAATTCTATAGTCATGAGAATTTTCTAGAGAAAATCTTCGATGCCATGGACACTTATAATAGTTATGATGACTAGGAGTCTAGAACCTCTTGTTGAAATGAGTTGAGAGGTGACCCTTGTATTTTCTCAATTAAATCTACGAGTAACTCTTTAGGGTAGTTGGAATTATATCCATGTTCTAAAATCTTATCAGCAGGGCTTTGTGCCTCTAAGTAGATATATTCCTGAACTTCTTGATAAAAGCTTTCATAGATCGAAAACCACTCTGTTTGATGGTATTTTTCGTAGACTTTAGAAACGATCAATTCAGCAGACTCTTCACTCATACCCATCAAATCATTCGAAAGTATTTCATAGAGATTGAGAGCACTAGAGATGCTTAAAGAGGCGATCATTTTTTCAAGGAAATCCACACTTTTTGGGTTTTCATTATTATTTAAATAGTCGTAGTAAAAAAGTGTTTTTAACTCTTTTTGAGATAAGCTCTTTTTTTCTATACTTAGGCCATTTGTGAAATGATGCCATTGAGGCCTATTGTCATTTACTGTTCTAATACAAAGAGTAACTGTTGGGTGATCAATATGAAGGACTCTGTGGTTAAAAGAGTTTCCAGAGAGGATAGGATGTATAGAGCCTGTATTTAATAGCTCAATACTCTCTCTCTTAATATCAGTTTTCATGACATCACTAGAATAGCTTTTTACTTCTTGAACTTTGAAAACCTCATGTACAGACCTTCCAAAGAGAACTTTGAATGCTCCTGAGAAGGAGTGACTGTGAACTGAGGTATCGGCGTGCATCCAAAAATAAAGATCAATAACAAATTTCTCATTATTAAAAAGTGTAACTGGAGGTTGCCCAAATTCATTGTAGACATTGATTTGTCTAGGAAGCTCATTTTCTAAGAGCCACTTCGCTAGTTCATTTTCAAACTCAACGAGAGGGTGATTAAAATTTAAACCTTGAAGTACTTCGGTTGAAATCTTTGAAAAAGATTCGTGCGTGCCATCAGTCCATTTAGACTCGATTGATTGGGCGAGATTTAAAAGGTCATTAATCATATTGTCTCATTGATCGAATTGGTTATATTCGCTTAGACTATCTCAATATGGATTTGCTTACTAGGGAACATCTCAAAGCCTATAAATTATGATAGGATTTGATTGAATTGATGTAATTATAATAAGTTAAGGAGCACTTATGCCTTATATACTATCCCCTTTAGTCACCGAAGAAAGCGAAGCGATGTGGGGAGAAGGGACGGCTTATCAAAAAGAAGAAATTTATTCGATAAGAGCTGGCAAATTACCACCTGTAAATTACGATCGCCATATATTCAATGCTCATAGTCTTACACACGCTGAAGCGGCAAGGCACGTCGCTAATGATGGAAAGACTATTGATCAATATTTTCAAGATAATTTCTTTTATGGATCTTGTCGGCTCGTGCGCCTTAAAGGAAATCAATACAAAGAAATAGAACCAGGACTTTACCACTGGGAAGTAAAGTTAAGTGAACTCAAAGAGGCCTTAGGGGATGTCGTTCCTAAGAAATTACTTCTTACAACAGATACCTATTTTAAAAATTCAAAAGGCTACCACGATCCAAATTATGTTCTTACTCTGGATCAAGAAGCTGCCGACTGGCTTGTTAGTTCAAATAATTTTAATCTCTATGGAACGAGTTGGAAGAGCACCGACTTTTCTAGAGGAAGTAGGGAGAGACCAATCCATCAAACTATTTTTTCAAAAGCCGTTATTCTAGAATGTTTGGAACTCTCTGAAGTTCCAGAGGGAGAGTATTTTCTTGTGGCCTATCCACTTAATCTTAAAGGTGCTAGTGAATCACCGTTAACGCCAGTTCTTTTCACTTTTGATGAATTGAAAAATGAGATGTAAGTCTCTATAAAAATTACTGTTTTATCTGTTTTAACTTTTTAAATTGTCCTTTTTTGTGAAAACTTTGTCATTCATTGCACACCAAAGGACATATATGAAAAACTTATTATTTGCAGGACTTATCTTAATTTCAACACCATCATTTGCCTCTCTTTTGGGATTAATTGAGGGAAGAAATAGTTATGTTGAAGTTGCCATCTTTGATTATCAACCAAAGGCAACGATAGACCTTGAAATTCAAGTGGATGGAGCGAGCGAATATCAATACAGACATATCTCAACCTACATTGCCGTTGATGCCTACAATGCACTTTTTAACTCAAAAGAAGAACTATCAGTAGAAACTGAGACATTGAACTATAGTGCTAAGAATGAATACGATCAAAGAATCGTGACGATTGAACGTCTTGCTCTTGATGATTCTGGGGAAGTGGCGAGTAAAGATGTCGCAACGATTGTAATGACTGGTGATACGGCATCGTTAAAAGTTCAGGCCTATAGAAGAAAGCAATTTCTAGTATTTGTAGGTGATTTAAAACTTGTTTCTGAGTCTGAAATGGATGGACTTGTGGTTTATAGAGAGGGTATTTCTCTTTATGGTGACAATAAAGGTTGGCCACTTGGAAAAGTCGTTACTCAGAAAGGTCTAGAAAGAGCAACTCAGAATACTTCTACGAGTGGATTAAAAGGCGCTTGCGAAGCTGAGTGTGAATAAAGATTATTCTTGAGATTTATTTTCTTTTGAGAATTGTGGTATACCATTGTTGAAAGGAAAGAATTTATGAAATTAGGAAATCAAGTTGAATGGGCAATTCATTGTATGGAACTTCTCGCGAGAGTTCCCAGTGAAATTTATGTTCCAACGAAGGTTCTTGCTAAATTTCATGGAATTCCTAAAGAGTATCTTTCCAAAGCGATGCAGCTTCTTGCTCAAGCTGAATTGGTTGAAGGAACTCTTGGGCCTAAAGGCGGTTACCGTCTAGCAAAAGCTCCATCAAAAATTAGTCTACTTGATATCGTCGAGGCAATTGAGGGTAAGAAAATGACCTTCAATTGCCAAGAGATTCGATTTAACAATCCATGTTTAAAGAAAGAGCACAAGCAAAAGGGAACAACTTGTATGATTGCAAGTGCAATGTTTCAAGCTGATGAAGCTTGGCGAAGTGTTCTTAGAAAGAAGAAACTTTCTCATATTGTCTCAGAAATTGATAAAGAAGTTCCTGCAATTATCTTTGAACTTTCTGAGGACTGGATGAATCAAGAACTCTTCTCGTAGTTTCAAAATAAATAAAGGCAGAGGCTGCAATCGTTATCAAAGTAAAGATAATGAAATCGAGCGATGAGCTAATTCCAAGTGATACGACCATACTTAGAGTGAAAACAATTAAAAGTGAAGCACTCACTAGCGATGCTTCTTTTAATCGAATACCCGTCATTAGAAGTACTCCTAAGACAATTTCTATGATTGTTGCGAGGTAGCCTAGAATATCTGAAACAGCTCTTGGCATCCAAGCGTTGAGAGTCGCAGTATAATCAAGAAAAGTATCAAAATTTCCCCAAACGACACCCATATTTCCGGCCTTACCAAGTAGTCCGAGCCTATCAGCAACAACCCAAAAGTAAATTACGGCCAACGTAAGTCTTGTCACAATAACTAAATTTTTTCTTAGGTTCATTTTTTCTCCTTGTTTTGATTAAGGATAAAATATATCCTTAATTAAAAATAATCAACTTAATATTGGAGAAAGAGTGGATAAAGAAGTTCGTTGGAAGTTATTTTTTGCTTTAATAGCTCTTGGTCACGTTTTAAATGGGTTGTGGATGTTAATCTCTCCACAGCATTGGTATGAGACTTTACCAGGGCGCGTTCCTGACTTTGGGCCTTTAAATGAACATTTTGTGCGAGATTTAGGATGTGCTTTTATTCTCATTGGCCTAGTTTGTTCAAAAGCGATTCGTCAGAAGGAGTGGAGAGGGAATGCTCTTTTAATTACTCAATATTGGTTAAGTTCCCATGCTCTCGTACATTTATACGATACATTTAGAGGCCTTGTTTCCATTGAACATTTATATATGGATATTCCTCTATGCTATCTTCCACCAATTCTCGTTGGGTTAATGCAATTGATTTATCGAAGAGAACTAAGAGTAAATTGAAGAGGAGGTTTTATGAAATTACTTCAGAATATGAATTTTATTCTTATTTCATTATTCTTGGGACTTCTTCCCTTTTTGTCTTACTATTTTACTCATGGGCCTTCCTGCCCTTGTCATGCTTTGATAGAGCGACTTCAGTAAGGCAAGTGACTAAAGATTTTACAGTGAAAGAGTTTCAAACTGCTAAAAATACATAGATTTTCTGGTCCGACTTTTGCAAATTAATTCTTGTTTTGAACTAAAAATACGTAGGTTTTCTATGCTTAAGATCGCTTTAATTTCATTATTGATTGCCGTAAACACTTATGGAAGTGACCATTGTTACAAGTCGCTAAGTGCTTTTACTGAAACGAATCAAGACTCTATTTATTGGTCTCAAAAATTAATGAAGAAGTATGGTGAAAAAGAGGGGACCGCCCATTTAAAGCCGATCTTTGAAAATCCATTTAAGTTCAAAGAACAAATGCAAGAGAGATTCAACAGACAAAAACTGATCACTCCAGATGATCCTCTTCAATTCGATTATATGGATATGATGGAAGTTGAATTAAAAACGATGAGTCAAAATATCGTTAAAGAAATCGAAGAGGTCATGGCCCATAGATTAAAGTATAAACTTAAGTCTCATTATTTTACTAACGTAGAAAAAGGACTTCGTGATTTTGACACCGGAATTGAATATTTGAACTCGTTGAAAAAAGAAGTCGATCAAACACTTCGTAGAGGTACGATTAGTTACCGAAGAGCTATTGAACTTTCATACTTTTACTCTCGTGCTACGGGATATTTCGACCGTCTCGATATTTCTCTTAAAAGAAAGGTTCTTCTAAAGGTTGAAGAACATATTCAAGGTTACAAAAAACTTTCAATTCAAAAGGAATATGAGCTTTATAAGCAGCGCAATTTTAATTGGGCCAGAAGGCAATCTAAATTTGTTTCTGCATTTAACTGGGGAACAGATATTTTCACTGAGGCATTTGAGAATAAGGAAACGTTGGAAATTATTTTAATGCCGACTCATGGACATATGGGAATTGATATATTCCATCGAGTAATGCCTTCGGGAGTCCATTTGATTGGTATGACGGCTGATCCAATCGGAGCTGATGGGTTCTTTCGACCAGGCGGACTTTTTTGGATGCACGATATTCGCCATAGCGTTTTAATTCACTTGAGAATGCTTTCTTATTTAAAAAACAATCAACTCGAAGGAGAGTTGGCCAATAAGCTCATTGCTAAAATAGATACTTGGCATAGAGAGATTGATGATGCCTCTCGCTTAATTGAGGATAAAGAGCTTAGAAAAGTTACGAGAAGACTGATTTTTAATATTTATCACGATAGAGGATACCCACTTGTCCCATCGTCTATAACGAAGATTAACCATCATTATACAATGGATGCGCTTTACCACCTGCTCGAACAAACTGGAGATGGTGTAAAAATGGAATTAAATTCTCATAAGAGAGTTCCTGAGGCCTTTCATTGGATCAAGAGCTTTTGGGACTCAAAGCATATTGAAGAAGAAATTCTTCTTGGCTCTAAACCCGTTGCAGAGAGAATGCCAAAGCCTGAAAACTTTGGCAGATAATTTTAGAGATTATAACAAAATAAAAAGATCACAATTCCCCATAAGGCGAGAATCAGATAGTATTTTCGCCAATCAATTTCAAAGAGTTCTTTGCTTTCGGTCTTAAAAGAGCTGTAAGTAAGTCCAACGATTGATTGTTCAACAGGTCTGGTCGCATAAGAGAGTAACATTCCTGTGCAAAAACAAACCACACAACCAATCATATTCCACCATGGCCATGTTACATTTGGAATATAGATCCAAAAGATTGCATTGACGATAAATCCGAGTATCAGACCACTAATAGCTCCAACACCGTTGGCCCTTTTTGTGAGAATTCCTAAAAGAAAAACACCAAGAATAGGGCCGTTGGCAAGTGAGCCAATTTTATTCATGGATACAATAATTGAATCTGCTATGTCTCCAACGAAAAAAGCGAATACTGTGCATACCGTTCCCCAAAAAATCGTAAGAACTTTGGACAAATAAAGTTCCTGTTTTTCGCTGAAACTTTTGTCCAGAAAACTTTTAAAAATATCCTGCATAGATGTTGCCGATAGTGAGTTTATCGTTGAATCAAGAGAAGACATTGCGGCAGAGAAAAGACCGACCATGACAAGTCCTACAGCACCTATGGGGAAATATTTTAAAACAAAGACAGGTACGGAAAGGTTGTAATTAGGTTTTCCATTTTCAATAGGAAGAAAGTTGATGAAATCAGGATGCTTGGACACAAAAGCACCAATACAAACGCCTAGAAAACAGTAAGTAAGCACGAGTGGAAAGCGAAGTACACCATTTAGAAAGAGGGCCTTATTTGTATCGTCTATACTCTTTGTAGATAATTCTCTTTGTACTTGTGACTGATCACAGCCATAGTAAGAGACATAGAGAAAGAATCCACCAATAAACATTGCTAAGAAAGAAAAACTATTCCCATCAAAACCATGAGTCTTTAAGTTCAATGCTGTTAAACGCGTGTGATCAAATGCATTGATTGTCTCACTCCATCCTCCAGTAAGGTTTATAGCGATGATGATGGTCATAATAATCGCACCGTAGAGTACGACCATTTGAATCACGTCTGAAATGATAACGGCCTTCATTCCACCGATTGAATCATAAATAATGGTGATCACACCTAACATGACGACAGCGAGAGTGAAGCTAATACCAGTACAGTAGGCAATAACAATGGAAATACCATAAACAGTAACACCTGTAGCGAAGGCCCTAATGAATTGAAATAGGAGTGAGAGAACAAGTCTCGTTCTCTTATCAAATCTTTGTTCTAAATAGGCATAGACAGAGATGATTCCAAGTCGCCTATAGAGAGGGAGCAGAAAGATCATTAGAAAAATCATGGCAAAGGGGACGGCTAGCTCATATTGAAGCCAAAGCATTCCCCCTCCAATTGAGAAGGCGACAAATGCTGGGGCTCCTAGAATTGAATTTGTTGAACATTGAGTTGCCATTGTTGAAATGGCGATGGGCCAAGCTCCCGTGTCGTTACCACCTAAGTAGTAATCGTCTTTGTTTTTTTGCCCTCTTGAAAGATAAATACTTAGACCTATCATTCCTATTAGATATAAAATAATTATTGTCCAATCTAAAACATGTAGTTTCATATGATGATATCCAAAAAAGTCAGCGAAACGGTAAGAGAAGTCATTGAGTTACTTGATCCGTATTTTCATTTAAAAAAATTAATATCCTTTAATGATAAAGGGATTAATTTTAAAGACCAAGAAGTAGTATTTAACGGAAAAATTTACTTATTCGGTTTAGGAAAAGCGTCTAGCTTTGAGTTAGAAGCTTTCTATCAGTTGTTAAAAGAAAATGACCTTGAAAATAAAATAGAAAAAATCGTTTCTTATACTAAAGAAGGGGCAACAGTTGATTGCGAGAACTTTATTGAGCTCGAAGGTACACATCCCGTTGTTAGTGAAAGAAATATTGAAAATACGAAAAAATATATTCAACTTCTTGAAGAAATATCAAAAGAGGATACGCTAATTTTCTTTCTTTCAGGTGGAGCGAGCGCTCTATTAGAGCTTCCTGTTGAGGGTTTAAGCTTCGAACAATTGAAACTTAAACATGAACAGCTTTTGCTATCGGGAATTAATATCAATGAGATGAATAAAAAGCGAAAAGAAATATCTCTCGTAAAAAATGGTGGTCTTTTAAAATATATAAAGACTAAGAACATTATACAATTTGTTACCTGTGACATTCCGAATGAAAATTTAAGTGATGTTGGTTCTGGTCCTTTGTTGAATGATACAAGAATTGATGAAAACCCCTATACCATTAAATCGCAAAGTGCTTCGCTCTTACTTGAAAGATTGTGTGAGAGAGACTCTAAAAGAATACGTGATAAAATCTATGATTGTAGCTTTGAAGAGCTGATTGAATCAGTAGAGAGAAAACTTCCTCTAGGTGATGATATCCTTATATCTGGAGGTGAAGCTCCGGTAGAAGTGACAAAGTTTGAGGGAAGAGGTGGGAGAAATACTCACTTCGTTTTGTCCCTTGCTAATAGAATTTATTCGAAAGAAGAAAATAGAAATATTCACATATTGAGTTTTGGAACAGATGGTGGAGATGGAAATACTAATGTGGCCGGTGCCTATATAAATTTTGATCTCTTCTCAACTTTAGACCCAAAAGAATACTTAGAAGAATTTAATTCCTTTGAATATTTTGAAAAGATTAATGGCCTCGTTATTACAGGGGTAACAAAAACGAATGTTATGGATTTAAGGTGTATTTGGCGTGAGTAAAAAAATAAATGAATTATTAGGTGAGTTAAACTCGGATTTTTTATCACTTGTTCCTTTTATTAATGAGGAAATAGAGAAGATAAACCAAAAGAGTGTGAAGGATGAGAAAAATCTCTTTAGTAATGAAGATACCATTCTTATTACTTATGCCGATCAATTCAATGAACAGGGAAAATCTAATTTTGAATCATTGAATTCGTTTATGACAAATGAACTAAAAGGTGTTGTAAATACTGTTCATATCCTTCCTTTCTATCCTTGGACAAGTGACGATGGTTTCTCTCCCGTTGACTATAAAGAAGTTAAGAAAGAATACGGAACGTGGGAAGATGTTGAAAAAATAAGCTATAAGAAAATGTATGACTGTGTTTACAATCATATCTCTAGCGAATCTCCTTTTTTTAAAAAGGCCTTAGAGGGTGATGAAAAGGCGATATCCATGTTTCATATTTATTCTGAGAAAGAATATGGGACTGAAGATTTTCAAGAGAATATTAAAAAAGTTGTTCGCCCTCGAACTCATCCTCTCTTTTCTGAATATGAAATTAATGGAAAAAAGCATTATGTGTGGACAACGTTTAGCAAAGATCAAATCGATACAAATTTAAATAATGTGGATATGCTTAAGTATATCCTTGAAAGCTTCTTTCTCTATATTCAAACTGGCGCAAGGTTTTTTAGAGTCGATGCTGTCCCTTTTATCTGGAAGGAGCTCGGTACAAATTGTTCTCATCTCGAAAAAACTCATAAATTTGTTCAACTGATTAGAGCGATCATTGATTCACTGAATCTCAATTTGTACCTTGTTACTGAGAGTAATGTTCCTCATCAAGAGAATATTACTTACTGGGGCGATGGTGAAAATGAAGCCCATATCATCTATAACTTTTCACTTTCGCCACTCATTCTTCATGGGTTAACTTTTAAGACGAATCAATATCTTAATAAGTGGGCAAGCGAAGTCTTTAAGATTGGAAAGAAAACAACTTATCTTAATTTCACTGCTAGTCATGATGGTATTGGAATGCGTGGACTTGAGGGGATTGTTCCTGAAGGTGATATTGAAAAGCTTTGTCATATCGTTGAACAAAATGGTGGAAAAGTTGGAAAGAAAAGATCACGCGACGGTTCAGAAAAGCCCTATGAATTAAACATAACATGGGCAAGCTTTTTAAAAGACTCTCGTTTAAGTGATGAAGAGAATATAAGAAAAGTTGTTAACTCACATGCTATTGTTATGTTCTTTCCAGGAATTGGTGCTCACTATGTTCATAACTTCCTTGGAAGTGAAAACTGGCAAGAAGGGTTTGAAGAGAGTGGAATCCCAAGACGATTGAATCGAAAGAAATTTAACTATCCACTAGATTTGAATGAACGTGAAAATCAGATTAAGAACGATCTTGTCGATCTTATTGCTTATAAAAATAGTGAAGAATTATTTCGTGCAGATAAGAGTATTCGTATGATCAACATTCATGAGGAATGTCTTTGTTTTGAGCGCTATGATGATAATGATGTCATTAGAGTTTACATGAATCTCTCTGATAGAGAATTACAATTAGAGAGAATTCGATTGAAGGCCTATGATTTGCAGTTTGTAAAAAATGGTAAGCTTATAGCGTAGAAAAAGGCCGAATTGAAATTCGGCCATATGAGAATTATCTAGATTGACGAATTTCGTTAAGCTCTTCTAAAAAACGAGCTTTCTCTTCTTCTTTTGCTGATTCTTCTTCATCTTGATGTGAACCTGTATATACAGCAGCTCTAATTTCATCTTTAGTGATTCCAAATCTCTCTACATCTTCAAGGTATCTTTCAATACAAGTATTAAACCAACGAGTGTAGTGATACTTTAGTGTATCGTCTTTTGTTGTGTAAGTTCTAGCACAACGCTCTAGTTGAAAGAGAACGTGCTCTTTTTTTGATGGCATGTGATAGTACTTATAATCGGTAGCAATTGCTGATAGTGCAGTAAGTGAAAGAACTAGAATTAACATTTTTTTCATATTAATGACTCCTGGTTTATGTCTAATAGAGACTTTTTACTACAGGCCGAATCAAATGTTTCTAAACAATGAAAAGATTTATTCTCTGTCTAAGTACATGACGAAAACAGATATTTGTTATTTGTAGAGAGAATTTGTTTTTGATGTCTTAAGAAAATTGAAACATGTCAAAAAAACACTAAATGACACATGGTTGAACAATTGCTTGGGCAGGCTTGCCCACGAAAATTAACTTTTCTGCCCAAAATATATTTGATAGATCTATAACTCGTTTACTAAACTTTTTGTATGGACTTTGTTGTTATGGACGACTTATCAATTTTCAATTTCTCAGATTATAGAGTCTTTATTAGAAGTTATATTAATGGGAAGAAAAAAAATAAATCTAGCTTTAGTGTTAGTCAGTTCTCCAGTCAACTAGGTCTCAAAGACACATCTTCTCTAACTAAAATTTTAAATGGTCAGCGTAATCCAGGTGAATTAATCAATCAAAAGTTTATAGAGGCCTTTAAATTTAACTCAGAAGAGGAGAGCTATTACAGAGATCTAGTAAGATTAAAAAAAGAAAAAGATGTTTTCAAAAAAAATGAAATTCTAGAATCTCTGAAAAAGAAAGCTAATAAAGAAAGCTTTTATACCCTTGATATCGCTCAATTTGAATTGATTTCAAATTGGCATTCTTATGCATTGAGGGAAGCCGTTAGATTAAATGATTTTAAACTCTGCCCATCATGGATTAAGAATCGATTCTCTTTGAATATGGGAACTGAATACATTGAGAAAATTTATTCGAATCTTGAAAAACTAGAATTGATCGAAATAAATCAAGAAGATGGACAAAGAAAAGCTCGTGTACTTAGAAATCGATATACACCACCTCTAGATTTTCCTAGCGATGCCATTAAGTCGTTTCATGAAGGCGCGATTACTAGAGGTGTAAAGTCTCTCTACAAAACACCTGTTGAAAAAAGGCATATCTGTTCATCAACGATTGCTATAAAAAAAGAAAAAATAGCTGAAGCAAAGAAATTAATTGATGAGTTTCAAGATCGAATATCTGCTTTAATAGAGTCCGATGATGCAGATGAAGTTTATATGTTTAATATGCAATTCTTTCCACTCACGGAGTCTAAGCAATGAGATATCTAATTTTATTTTTTATCAGTTTTACTGTCTTTGCAGAGGGCAAAGTTGGTAATGGTGGTGATATATCAACGAGAACAGTTTATTTTGCAGCAAAAAATTTAGACAAATATTTAAGTTATTGTAGCAATGGAAGTAAGTGTTACCTCGATCAGAAACAGACTGATATTGTTAAGAAGATTCTCTCCAATGTTTTAGCGGAACATAGAGTACAGGATTTACTTGTTTTCAAAAAGAATCGTGACAAATTCTTTTCAGTAGATGGTATTGAAAAACTCGCTATTACTGAACTTACTCCTGGTGCAAAAATTT
Source organism: Halobacteriovorax sp. GB3 (assembly GCF_028649655.1). NCBI lineage: Bacteria > Pseudomonadati > Bdellovibrionota > Bacteriovoracia > Bacteriovoracales > Halobacteriovoraceae > Halobacteriovorax > Halobacteriovorax sp. GB3. Next base: position 224,193 of record NZ_JAQSLN010000004.1, on the reverse strand, counting down.
ATATAAATTTAGATAAGTTGAAGTCATTTGGGCTTGCTGAGTCAATCGGTTTATTAGTGCACGAGTTAGGGCATCAGGTTGGAGAAGAGAACCATCAATTTTTAGATCTTCTCGGTGTTAATGTCGCTTCACAAATTCGATCAATGATTAAAAATACAGGTGAAGTCATTGATGAGAGTGTTAAAGGTGTCATCTATTATGAGCATGGAAAAAAGGGAAAGGCACACTTTGTCTTGGAAGATGAGATTATAAATATCAGCTCTCTTTTAGAGGGGGAAATTAGTTGTACGAAGCCTTCTTTAAACTTAGTCGAAAAGAATAAACATCTAGAGGTTCTTAATGTTTATCAGTCCAGTTTCTCTTTTAGAAAAGCTGATACTAAATACATTCCAATAACACTATGGTTAAGGGTTCACTGTCATTATCTAAATGGAACGAAGGCCAAACTTGCTCAATCAATTTTAGTCAAATTTGCTTTTGATTTAGAAAATAATAAATTTTTGAAAAGTAAAACATCGTTAATCTCTGGAAGGATTCCAACAACGATTTAAAAAATTAGAAAAAGACATGGAGGTCGAATATGTTACGTATCATGATAATACTCATAGCTTGTACTAACTTCTCAGTATTTGCTTCTACACTCTTATCAAATGTACAAATAGATCATAAACGAAATAAAACGGATTTTAATATCTCCTGGGATCGTGTGTCTGGGCATTCTTTTAAATTTGGTAAAATTTTTCTATGTAATGAAAATGATTGTATCGAATCAAGTAGTGGAGAGTTCAGAGTTGATCGATCTATTAGAAATGAAAAAGTATTCTTTGAAAAGTCTTTTTATGGAAATGGTCATTTGAATTTAGTTGTAAAGGGAATCGGAAATCGAGGAGAGTTAGTCGTTCTTTATGATAGAAGTACACTTTTAAAATGTGATGAGAAACTATTCGCAATGCCATATGACGGTCTTGTTGGACCAATAGATTTGAATTGTGACGGCTCAATTGATGTTTTAAGTGGTCATGTTAATAGTGATTCCTTAGCGAAGGTGTACCCGCTCGTTATTACTAAAGAGAATAATGAGGAGGTGTCATTTACTAGTGATCAACGAATTGTTATTGATAGAAATGCTGATGCTTCAAACTTTCTAGGTCAAAGCTGTAAAGTTAAGATCGTTACGAAGAAATATTTTAATGGAGAGCAAAAAATCACTATGAAATCTGGCTTTTCATCAAATGATCCCTCTCCCTATGAAATTCCCATGGATGTTTCGATTCGCGATGAAGATTGTTCAATTAAAAATGGTGTAAGCTTTTGCTCTAGAGTTGTTGATCTTTGTTTTGAAAGACCGTTTTACTATAACTCAAATGTTATGAAGAAGGGCTATGATAGTCGAGAGTATGCTGTCGAAATAGAAGGAAAACGTGTTGGAACTTACCGCAACAAATGTTCTGTAAATTATAAACAAGAGGGTCGTGAGTTTGATCCAAAAAAGAAAGACGGATTAGATAATGACTGTAATGGAGAATTAGACGATGTACAATCTTATAAGAACTATTGCTTAAAAGTTGATTCACGAGGACGTATGGGAATTTGTACTGATAAATGTTTGATTGCTTCAACAAAACATGATGTAAATGTCTTTAGATTCCCAAAGCTTTGCGAATCATATGGAAATCGTTTTCCTCTTTGGGCAAGTTCTACCAAAAGGGAGAGGAAATTTCTGTGCTTCTCAAGGTCTGAATCTGAGAACTCTTTTGCTGATGCCATAAAAAAATGTCACGTATGTTCACGACATTTTTCTAAGGAACCAAATTCTTCAAATAATACTATTGTAGATAAGTGCGGTAATTATTCGGGAGTGAAAGGTTATAAAAGTAGAGCCGTTTATACCAATTACACTGCTGATTATGAAAATTGTGAAGCACTTCTTCGTTGTGATAAATGGGCCGGTGGTACTATTGATGACCCCGTTTATTATTAGGTAAGGCAGAATCAGGTTACAATTGATTATACTGACATATTAGATAGAATTAATGAGTACTTCTGATATTTAAGGACTTTGATATGAAGAGATTTCTTTTCTCACTATGCTTTATTATACTTTCAATAGATGTGACGAGTGCCAATAGTGCTCTGGATGATGTTATTAAAAAAAGAACGATCATTGCAGATATTTATTGTGAAGCGTTTGGGGAAAGACCAGATATTTCTATGCAAGGAAAAACATGGAACGCACTTGGTGGACCATTTAAAGATCTCTATCAGGTGCACGTAAGACAATTCTTAGCTGGAGATATTGATTTATTCAAAGTCCTTAAAGATGTAAATACTTATAAGAAGACTTACAAAAGTCCTAGCAATCAACAAGGTACTAATTGTAGAAGTGTTAAGGGTGGGAAAACCATTTTAGAACATTACAATGATTTACATAAATCATACTGTTCAATTATTGGTATCAAAAGAGAGGACCAGGATCCATACTTTATAAATAACTTATTCGAATTGTATTATAGAGGAAAGAGTCTTTCATCTCTTCAAAAGTTTTTTAAAAAAGAAGCTTCAAATAAATCTAAAAAGAACGCTAAAAAATGTACTGGTTATCAGGAGAAATCTTTTGACTCTAAATCTAATAATCAATCTGTTACTTTAGAGTTTCGATATCCAACTCACGAAGAAATTATATCATCCCCAGTTAGTAAGTATGCTTCTTATAGGGATAAACCTTTTTGTGGAGAGGGGAAGGTTTATGACTATGCAAAGCTTGAACTCGCTTTTAATCAAAGTGTTCACTATAGAATTGATCAGTGTATAAACTCTCTTCGTGGCCATAAGGACTTTAAATGCTTTGAAATAGACCTAAAAACGAAAAATAGAGAGAGAGACTGTCAAACAGAGAGAGATTATGGAAAGAGAATTGCTTGTGCTGCTGAAGCTAGAGATAAGGGGAATTTAGAGTCTCTTGCCAGTGGGTGTAAAAGGGGACTTAATGGCTATGGGAATAATCATCTCCAAACAAGTTTAACAGGCGAAAAAATGTCTAGTTTTTGTCCTCTATCAGGTCCTCCTGAAACGCTTCACTTTTCTCAAAATGGAAACTCTAATTTTTACCATGAAGAAAGAGGTGATATTCATCAAAAATTTAACAGATGTATTCTTCAGGGTTGTTATGATGAGCAAAAAAGAGTTTCTAGGCCTTATGGTTCATTCCTTGAAAGAAAGGCGAGAGAGTGTGGTATTTCAAGTGACTTTTCTTTTGAATGTTATGTTTTTAAGCAAGCTGGGAGAGATGATTTAAATATTTGTACAACACGTATTACGTTAAGAAATTTAACAGATAATCATCCTATGGTAAAAAAGTTAATTACATCATCGGATCGAAAATCTGCCAAGAATGCCGCAGGACTTTACATTAATAATGCAGTATTTAATGCCGGAAAGGCCAAAGATGGGACTAGGTTTTCAGCATTTTTTACTGCTAATCTTGATACAAATGGAGAGCTTGTTTCAGGAAATATTTCTATAACTCAAAGAGGTCATCAAGCAAATTTTAAACCAAGATCAATAACAAAAAATGGTCTTGTGACCCCAGCGTTCAAGAATTTTAATAAGTTTGAGTTAGACTGGGAATCAAGTGTTTTCAATCCTAATGCTAAGGACTCTTATGCATGCCCTGCAACTGGTTTCAATGATTGGAAACAAAAGTATATTGCCTTAAATACAAAGATGTACTACACAGCAAGATCACTTGGCTGTACCGTAGGTAAAAGTACTAATGCCGATGTCTCTGGTTGTGATCAGATTAAACTTTCTAAGGCAGTTACTGAACATAGTATCAACCAAAGTCGACTTTTTTCTGAAGCTCAAACGTGGCTATCAGGTCATGAAAACCCGGCCCTTACTCCAAAAGAGGGGTCAATCCTAGCTTTATATCCAATATGTCAAAAGGATTATCCGTCATATAAAGAAATTTTCGATAATGTCGTAGACGATATTGAAACAGCAGAATCTAAAGACACTATGTCTGATGCTTTTAAGAAACAGGTTGCTATTGTCACTAATCATAAAAATGATAAAAATTTAGTTCAGCAATTCTTAAATAAAGAATTAGCGAGTCATTTTAAATTACCCTATGGAGCGATTCGAGTTCCGATGGGTAATGGCGAAATTGAAAATGGAATGGTTTATGAAGTAGAGAGCTTTAAAAATGGTACAACTCCCTATGTTGAAAATCCTTCATATGGAAGATTTTTAATGGGAATAGAAAGGCTCGATCAATTTAAATCCCAATTAGAAAATCTCTATTGTAAAATTCTCGGCGTAAAAGTAAGTTTAGAAGATAAATATTTTTTTAAACGTTTTCAAAAAGCATCTCAATTGGCCTTTCATTCTAACTTAAATATGAACTCCATCTTAAGTGAAGCGCAAATGCACTTTGAAAATGAACTGCGCGTGAACTCCAAATCGAAACCTTGGCTAAGAGGTAGAAAAAGATGCAAATGAGACTCATTTAAAGTTAACTAATTAGAATAATATATAAAAAGGCCTTCAAAATGAAGGCCTTTTTTGTCTAAATAATAGACATTCAATAGAAATCATTTCAATTCCACTTCGTGATTTCAAATTCATTGCTAAGATTTGAACGTATTTATCGTCATATTATTTGCGAGGAAATTATGAACATCTCTTTGATGGGGCTATCGGTTTTGGCCTTCGTGTCTTTAAATGCACACGCGGGTCTTAATAGTAAAAATATTGATATCTTAAATTCCATCCCTCTTATAAAAGCTTATGAAGCTCCTAGAGATGATGAAAAGACTATTCAAGAAGACCTTATTAAAATATTTAATAATTTCGCTATAAGAAATCGTAATGCTGATAGCAGTTTGAATCGAGGGACGCATGCAAAAGGGCAATGCTTTGACGGTGATTTCCAAGTGTTCTCAGCTAATGATTTACAATCTCAATTTGCTTATTCTGAAAAGTTAATTAATCGATTAAAGCAGGGGTTGTTTAAAAGTGACGGTCTTTATTCAACATCTGTGAGACTTGCCAATGCCGATGGTATGGGAAGAAAGCAAAGTGATAAAGTTGGAGATGTTAGAGGTCTCTCTTTTTCTGTCTATAATTTACCAATTGATGATTTCGTCGAAATTGGGCGACAAGATTTTATGATGAACTCTACGCCTGGATTCTCAAATGGTGGAATCAAAGGCTTTTATGAAGTTGTTAAAACGGCAAATCTTCTCGTTTATAAGGACATTACCTATCTTCCAAATCCACTTTTTCTTAATGAAATTGTATCCGGCCTAAGTGCGATTGGTGGAGCTAATAGTGAACAAGAGAATATTACTAGTCTTGCTGATTCTAGCTATTGGTCTAATATTCCTTATACACATGGAATGACATCAACTATGTCACCAATTGATATTGTAAAATTAAAAGCAGAACCTTGTTCTAGGGTTACAAGCTCAAAGGACATGTCAAATAATAGTAATTATTTGCAAGAAGATATCGTTAGAAGGGCCAATGAAGGGACTATATGCTTTGATGTTAAATTACAATTTTTCAATAGAACACAACTTAGAAAGAGTACAAAGTTTAAAGCTAGAAAATATAGACAGTGGTCCAATACCGATTGGATCGAAAATGGTGGACTAGAATGGCCTGAATCGGTTCTTCCTTTCTATACGGTAGCGAGAATTCAAGTGCCTAAGAATTCTCCGGTTAGAGATTGTTCTGATAGATATATCAATACGCGTGTTCATGCGAATTTAGAAAACCTTCCGATCGGATCAATATCGCGAGTTCGAACTTATGTTGAAGAAGCGAGTCGTGCTAATCGAATGAGAAATTAAAATAAGTGTTCCGAGGATGAATATGAGAAAAGTGTTAGTTTTAGGTGGTAATCACTACTTTGGAAAAAAATTAGTTCAAGTATTATTGAATGAAGGCAATCAAGTAACATTGCTTAATAGAGGAAATCTGGATGATGGGCTTGGTGATCAAGTTAGTAGGATCAAGTGTGATAGGCATGATAGATCATCTTTAGAAAAAGCAATTGTTGAAAGTTATGATGTTGTCTTTGATCAATCTTGTTTTGATTACGATCAAGCGAAGCTTGCTTGTGATGTCTTCAACGGAAAAGCTAAAAAATATATTTTTACTTCTAGTATGTCGGCCTATAACGTTTATGGTCGTTCAATCAAAGAAAGACTTTTTGATCCTTTAAACTTCTCGTTTCAGACAAAAGAAACGGTAGATAGTAATTATGGAGAAGCAAAAAGACAGGCCGAAGTATCCTTTTATCGATATGCAAAGTTTCCTGTAACAGCAGTTAGGTTTCCAATCGTCTTAGATGAAAAGGATGCAACAGGAAGGCTTCAGTTTCATGTGAATAGAATTAAAAAACAAGAACCGATCTATTTTACTAACCTTGAATCTAAGATCTCATTTATCTCTGCTGATGATGCAGCAAAAGCACTGAATGAATTAAGTAAGATTGAATTCTCTGGCCCAATCAATGTCGCAAGTTCAGATCCTATTAGTCTTAAAGATTTAAATGAGCGTATAAGTACAATTGTTGGTACGCCGTTTGTGTTGGCAAAAACACAAACAGAGGAAAATAGCTCTCCTTATAATATTGCTGAAGATTGGTATATGGATTGTTCAAATCTAGAAAGCCTCGGGATCAAACTAGAGGCCATAGATGACTATTTACCCAAAATGATTACATCAATAAATAATCAGTAAAAAAATATTTTTATTATAACTTAAAGAGGAACATTATGAAAAAGATTACAACTTTACTTTTAATGGCTCTTTTCTTACCAACAGCTTTTGCAGGAAGTCTCGATTGTACTGTTTATTTGCTTTCATGTACAAGGTAAGTTCAAAATGAATATTCAATCTTGGAGAAGTAATGAAAATAATTGAATCAGTAGAGGATGTTAATTTTAAGACATTTCCAGGCGGAGATATGTTTAGTGTTCTTGTCGGAAGGCATGATTCAACAGGAGCAAGTGAACACCATACGGTAGCTATAGTAAAACTACCTGCTGGTGGAAAATCTGATGAGCACTATCACAAAGAAAGAGAAGAGTCTTACTTCATTCTTCGTGGGTGTGGACGGGCCATTATCGATGGAATCGAGAAAAGTGTTAAGACTGGAAGTCTTGTCTATACAAAACCGAATGAAAAACATGCTTTCGTAAATGATAGTGAAGAAGAGTTCGTTTACTTGATAATCACGGCACCTTGTTGGATACCTGAAGATTCGCATTACTGATGCATGTTTTTTTTATTCAAGAACACTCGCGCAATTCTGAACTCTTGCGGATTCAGTCCTCAGCGATATTTACCTGTGTTGATAACTTTAGAACTCTCTCTACAAGGGACTTAACTGTATCAAAGAAATAAGTAAGTATAGAAGAAAAGATGCCGGACGATTGATAAACTTGTTATGGTGAAAAAATAAAGGCATGGGCCAATACAGCTTCTGCTACTACCGATAGTAATTATCCACACATTAGCTTGTCAGTGAACGCTTTAAATCAAGATTTTCGTCAATTAAGTCGAAACCTAGAAGATGAGGTCGGAGACACTATTTTTCATGAGTTTATACATTTGTTGGGATATCAGTATGGTGATAGAGCGCCTTCAAACGTAGCAAAAGATACTGCAAGTTATTGCTTTGAAAATTTAAATAATATTTTAGAAAAGGATAAATTTTTTTACAAAAATCGTTAAAGAACTTTAAAGGAAATGTTGAGCATCTAGATATAAACGATGAGTTTTATGACTAGCTTATGTTTATGAAGGAAATAGCTTTAGTTATAGTAGGTCATAATCTTGATTGTGACATCTCGTGACCAAACTTAAACAAGGTTCTTTAAAGAAATTAATACTCGTAGATATATAATAATTTAAAATCTTTGCTACATGACTAATAATTTAAACATAAAGCGCTCAGTTTTTGTTTAGAAATTACGATAAGTATTTCATGAAAATATTGTTAATGTTAATACTTTTATCTTCTATGTCTACAAGTGCAAATGAAACTGATTGGAACGAATCTGATATTCCGCGCCAGGAACTTTCTCCAGCTCCTTTTACAGGAATGATGAATACAGGGAACGCGAATCACAATTTTTTTAAACGTAAAGTAGATATGTATAATTCCAGATACGGAGCTTCAAATCCGCAAGGTGATTTAAAGTATATGCAATTAGGGAAATTATACAATATGAACCCACATGAAGTCTGCATGCAATTAGAAGTGTCTTGCCAGAGCAAACTTGCAAAACGTCAAGATTGCACTCTTGATAGTGGCGATGGTTTGATTACTTGTAATGGTCTTGTCTATAGAAGAGATGATAGCATCAATAACTCTTCTAGACATTTGCTTAAGCAGACAGAGTCGAACTCAAGTGAAACTATAAAGGCAAGTCCGTCAGCTATTCAAAGATAATTAGTAAAAATCAATTTTTAATCGAAAGCTTGGAATAATTCTTTGAGGAAACAGAACAGGTTATGGTTATGTATTTCAATGGAATTTATAGTGCTGATTAATAAGTTTGGTTGCATATTGTTTGCTTCAGTTATGAGTTTTTCTCTGATGGCTAAAAATAGAGAAAAACGTTCATCGTAGTCCCAAGTGAAGTTCGTTGGACTAAGAAAAATCCATCAGCATTATGTGGAGAGTTGGTTCAAAATGTTCAGTTTAAAATTAAGACTAGCAAAAATGCAAAGAGTCATTTCTTCGAGTTTCAGGGGATAGATTATAATGTTCTTGATCTTTCATATGAGTCAAATAAGATGAGCTTTCATTATGCTACAGACGCAGACTTGGGTGTTGAATCAATAACTATAAATATTTCTTTTTCCTTAGATGATAATAAAATAAGCGGTGTTGCTAATATTCAAATAAGAAAGGATTCATCAATTCTGGTTAAAGGACATAGCGATAAGTGGGAAAAGCACAAATATGATTGCAGTGTATCTTATCGTTTTAAAGGCTCTGCTGAAAATTAAAGTAAGCTAAAATCAATCTTTAAAAATAAAAAAGTAGGCATTTGTTCGCCCAAAAGTTAAATGGTAGGCCATCCATTTGATTGCACGAACTCTGAACCCTCGCGGCTTCAGTCCTCAGATCCAAGAGTTTAATATAATTCTTATTTTTCTTTAGTTTGGTTCTTTTTCTCAGTGATATTGATCTGTATATTTTGAATTGATTAAATGAGTTTTCAATAGGTTGTGAACTTGGAATAATGTTGTGAGGAAACTATTTAGGTCATGATTATGGAATTATTTTCTCTCTAAAGTCTGACACTATGTCAGGTTCGATAATCTATTTAACGGAGAAATTAATAAGAAATGAAGATTGGAGAAGTTGAAAAACGAACAGGTATAAGTCAAAGAATGATTCGCCATTTTGAATCACTGAACTTGTTTAAAGCTAGTCGAATAGGAAAGTATCGGTCTTACTCGGAGCAGGATTGTTTATTAATCAAACGGATACGCACTCTTCAGGACCAAGGTTTATCCTTAAAAGAGATTAAGTCCGTTATTGAAAACCCTGAAGAAGAATTTGAGCAAAAACTTTTAAATGCTTTAGCACGAAACAAAAAGTTAGTTAGAGAGTTAAATCAAAAAAACGAACAACTTGTTAAAACTCTTCAGTCTTTATCTTTAAACTCCTCAATAGAAAGTCTCTTAAAGGAGGGATTAATTATGGAATTTGTTAAATCTTTTGAAGAAAAAAATGTTGTTAGAGGCCGAATGCCCTATTTAGAAGTTTTTTACGAAACATTTACTCATTTAAGTGGAACAGAGGGGAATGAGTTCCCGATGAAGATACTTCATTCTACAGATTTAATGCATATTCATGAGGGGTTATCTACTAAATATCATAATGACTTAAAGGTAGTAGTATCATCAGAAGAACAGCAATTTAGAAACGCATTTGTATTCTTTTTAAGTCCTGAGCTTCTTAAAACTATAACTAACGAAGATTTTAATATAAAAAATTTAGAAAGTAAGAAGGAAGTTAATTTAAAAATAACAGAATGGGTTAATAAGACAATGAGTACTTTTAATCATTCATGGAATGCAATCTTCACTAAAATAGAGCTACAAAATAATGGGATGCTAAAAGAAAATAGTGATCTAAGTAAGTTGTATCATGATGATGAAATCTTCATCTTAACTAATATGTATACGGAGGGAGAAAAAGAAAGGTTCTCTGTCGGTCTTCCTTATCGTTTTGTATCAATTGTTTATAATTTACTTAAAAAATAGAAATAAAAAAGCTCAGACGTAAACGTCTGATCTTTTTTATAGTGGTCCATCGAGTTGCTTAGGCGAGCTCTGAACCCTTGTATCTTCAGTTTTTAGTTCTAATTGTTTAATATGATTCAACTTTTTCTTTGGCCTGGTAATGGTTATGAATTTATAGTTGACTAAATTTTGGTACTCCTAAAGTATTCTCTAGTGATTCTCTTTGAGTTGACCAGTGGCTACCACCATAAACAACTAAAACATTATTATAACTATTCAAAGATTTTTCGATAACAGAAACAATAAATTGGTCTCGAAGTATACAAATTGCGGATGAGACTTTTTGAGTAAGTAATCTTCCTGATGAGTAAGGAGCACAAGTTTCTGGAATAATGTCGTCTATATTGAATGATGCTAAATTATTCGATAGATACCAGTCGTAAAAGTCATTTAGAGTAAAGTTTTTATTGATGTTAAGTTGAGATATTTTTTGTTTTATGAAGTTATTGAATTTACTTTCTAGAGATAGAGTGTCTAGAGTCTTTGCTTCCTTGGCCTGAAAGAGTTGCTGGATGAAGGTATAGAAAAGATAGTCTTCTATTTTAAAGTTTTGACTTACTAATTTATCATAAATAAATATCTCTTCCGGTTCACCACCAATGAATGAAATATTTAGTGCTACTGAAGTTTTAATTGTGAAAGCAGTTTCAAAGCCATCGTATCTTCCTTCTTTACCTTGGTTGTTTGCCCAATTCTTAAATGAGTCTGGCGATATACCTCGCGAATTAGGAATTCCTTCAACAATAACAATATTGATTGAATTCTTTTTAATCGTCTCTTCTATCAATTTGAATGTTTCAGAACCTTCTTCAGTTGAATGCAGTGTAGCTATGTAGTGAAGAGTTTTATTCTTTCTCACATAAGAAGATAGAAAAGGATACTCGTATGGTTCTTTTTGACTGAGTTCATCTGACCAAGGTAGAACAAGTGATTTATTGAAGTTTAGCGACATAGTATCTCTTCGGAATTTGATCTGTTTTCTTAACTTAGTGGGCAATGGTTCACCCAAAAAATCTGTGGTGGTCCATTCAGTTGCTTACGCGAACTCTGAACCCTTCGGCTTCAGTCCTCACTTGTAAGATATTAATATGATTCTGTTTTTTTATAGTGAAGGTTATTTTCCTCAACGATATTTACCTATATATTTTGAACTTATTAAATGAGTTTTCAACAAGTTAAAAGCTTGGGATAATTATCCGAGGAAACAAAAAAGGTTATGGTTATGGACGAGAGTTTTATAATTGAATGTGTATCGAGTGAAGTTTTTTTCGATGGATTTAAAGAAGAATCTAATGAAGAATTTCAAGAATTCTTACATAGCGGAAATTCTATCTTCTATTCTGAAGAAGAAAAAGAAAGGTATAGATCTATTAAGCCAGATTTTAAGGATGAGGCATTTTTATATTTTATAGTAAAGCGAGATGATGTTGTCGTTGCACGATCTTTCTCTAATCAAATTTCGATAGATACAATTATGATGTGTATGTCTTACGTTAAAAAAGACTTTCGAGGTAGAGGTTTATATAAATTGATGCTTCAAGAGACTATAGAGAGAGCAAAAGATATAGGTTATAGAAAAATTCAAAGTTATCACAACACTACTAATAACGACATTATTATACCTAAGTTAAAAGCTGGGTTTGTTTTCACTGGAATGAAGATTAATGCAGGATATGGAACATTAGCTGAACTTACATACTTTTTTAATAAAGACGAAAGGGACGCGGTTGATTTTAGAACTGGGTACAGAAGACCTAGTAAAAAAGTTTCCGAAGTATTTAATTTATCAATGTGTGAAGTCTAGAATTGTTATCAAAGTGATAAAAATTACGCCTGATCATGATTATAATTAAAGGAAAAAATATGGGCTCTATTGATAAAGTAAAACTAACTTCAGGAAAAATCCTTAAGGCCATGAGAGTGAGATTTGGGTTTACTCAAGCTCAAGTCTCAGAAGCGATTGATATTTCAGTTTCTAATCTTTCTGCTCTTGAGAACGATAGGCGAAATATTGGAGTAGAGTTGGCGGCGAAGTTTTCTGTCTTGTATGGTGTTCGAGTAGAGAGTCTTTTATTTCCAAATGGAATTAAGAAAATGCAGGGATATAGTTCTCTTTTGAAAAAGATAGAGAAGCTTAAAGATGCTGCTTAGTTTTTTAAATTTAGTGTTAGTCATTTAGAGAACTAATTAATTAAAAAGGAAATAAAATGAAAATTATGATCACTTCTTTTTCAATTTTTATGGCAGTGTCTGTTTACGCTGCAACAAATTCAATATCTGATTTAACTTGTGGAGTCCATGTTCAGAAGAAGGCTGGTGGCCAGAACACATCAGTTCTTTTAAAGGGGTCCGAAGTAAAAGCGAAGCCATTTAAAAAGGAGAAGAATACTATTGTTGCAAACTATATTGGAGAAAGATTTTCTTATACTGTTTATGCAGAAAAAACTACACCATCTTCAAGTGCACCAGATTTACTAATTTCATTTAAAGACATAGAGCAAGGTGTAAATATTTGGTCTCCTCAAGGTAGGAATGCTAAGGGAGAGTATGTTATATCTATTAATGAGAGAACAAAAAAAGAACCAATATACTACCTTAAATGTAAAACAGAATAGATATCTTGAATTAAATAGAGAAATAAAAAAAACTTTAAATATATTCACTTACCTAAAGGGATTTTTGGTGGTCCATCAGCAACGTTGACGCGAACTTTTCTTCCTTAATCCTGAGCACTTAAAATAATTCTACTTTTTGGCCTTTAAGGTTATTTTCCTCTGTGATATTTGTATGCTTGTTTTGAGTTAGTGAAATAAGTTTTCAATAAGTTGTGAACATGCTGAAATATAGTGAGGAAACAAAATAGGTTATGGTTATGAGACTTATAGTTCTAATATTTCTTTTTTCGATAGCCGTAGAGGCTAAGGATAAAATTGTTAGCTTTAATGATGGAGATCAAAAGTGGTCCTATATCTGTATTGATATACAAGGATGGGATGTCTTTATTGAAGAACCTATAAAGCGAGATAAGAAACTATTTTCTGATATTAAGAGACAGTTTGAAAAAGACTTAAAGAAAATAACACTGAACATTCCCAATAAAGCATTAACTTTTCTTAAGAGTGTGAAAATTTGGGTCTCAAGTGAAAAGAAATATCCTTTTCGTTCTAAAGAGTTAGGTGTTTTCGTTTTTCATAGAAGTAGAAATTGGCTAAGTGAACATGGTTTAAACCCAGATATGGCCGGTGGGATTCATATGATTAATCCTGACAAAGTTTTGTATCACCATAAAGTTTTTGAATGGGGACCAATGACTTTATTACATGAATTGAGTCATGCTTATCATTGGGTTCACTTGGGTGATGAGAATATACTGATTAAGAAAGCATTTGAGAGCTCAGTTAAGCACAACCTATATAGAGAAGTCCCGTCTCGATCAAAACCTACTAGACTAGTTAAAGCATATGCTTCCTCTAATATGAGAGAATACTTTGCAGAGTTAACTGAAGCTTATTTTGGAAATAATGATTATTACCCGAAAACAAAGCGAGAGCTTAGAAAGTATGATTCTACCGGTTTTAAAATGATTGAAGCTGTATGGGGGATAACGAAATAAAAAAGCCTTCTCGATTAAAAGAAGGCTTTTTTGCGTAACCAAGTGGGCGAAAGTTCGCTTATTGAAAAACTGGTGGGCCATCCAGTTACTTACGCGAACTTTTCTTCCTCATTCGTAAGTTCTTTATTTAATTCATGAAATTCTGCTGTTTGGTTATTTTCCTCAGCGATATTTGTCTGTTTATTTTGAGTTGTTGAAATGAGTTTTCAATGGCTTAAAAGCTTGGAATAATTTAGTGAGGAAACAACTTAGGTTATGGTTATGAATAGTATAAAAGATGAAGAATTAGCGATTGAAAAATGTCTTAACTCAAGTGATGCTTCCATTAGTCGAGATATTGACCTTCTTATTTATACTCTTAGGGAGGGATATGCTGGCTCTATTGGGCTTGACCCTTCTGAGTTTAAAGAACTACTTAATCAAGTTAACTTGTTACGAGAAGAACAAGATAATGAGGTATTATATTCTTCGTTGAAGGAAATTTTCACTAACATCAAAGACAATCATTTGAAAATATGGAAAAACTACGCTGAGAGATCAATTGGTTCAGTATCACCGAAATTATATGAGGTTGGAAGAAATATTGCGGATGAAGAAGAAGTTGTCGTAAGAAGAATTGAAGATGGAAACTATAACTTAATTGGCTTGTCTCATTTCCCCATGCCAAACTCAGAGTTATGGAAATCATTTTTAATAGATATTGAATCAAATCTTATAAACAGTGAATTCACTATTATTGATTTTAGAGGTAATGGTGGTGGTAACGATTACTATGGTTATAAAATGGCTGAATTATTTTATGGCCAGGACTTTTGTCATCCAATTAACTCTCAACTAGTTTTAAATACTGCTCTTGTTAAATTAGTTCAATCAAATACATTTTATAAAAGGAATGAAGAGTATTTTAATAAGTTTCGTTTTGAATTTAATAACTTTAATACAAGTTTAGGTAGAGAGCTAAGGCATAGTAGTGGTACTGATGTAACTAAGGTTGGCCGTAATTGTTATAATAAACCTATCTATATTTTAATTGATAACGACTGTAAGTCTAGTGGTGAAAGTACAGCTCTTTGTTTTGAAGATCATCCTCAAATTCACTATGTAGGTCAGGCAACAAATGGATGCATTGAATTTGGTAATGTTGGAATTATTGTTCTTCCATATTCTAAGCTATGTATTCAAATTTCTACGCATAAAAATATTTTTAGAGACAATCGCAAGTTTGAGAAAGTAGGCATTCAGCCAAATATTAAATGCGAGCCAGGTCAGGATGCTTTAGATATAGCAATTCAAGATTATAGAAATAAAAAAGCCTTCAGTTAAGAAGGCTTTTTTGTGTAACCAAGTGGGCGAAAGTTCGCCCAAAAAGTTTATGTATGGGCCATACAAGACTTGCATGAGCCAATTCGGTTCTGCGATATTCATCTTTTTAATCATTTCAGCAAGAAGTAAAAATGATCCTTTGGGATCATTTTTTGGCTCAAGTGTGACCACCACTTTGTGGCACTCAAAAATTTAAAACTAATATTGGCTCAAAATAAAAAAAGCCCAGACGTAAACGCCTGAGCTTTTTTATGGTGGTCCATCCAGTTGCTTGCGCGAACTTTTCTTTCTCAGTTCTAACTCATTAATATAATTCTACTTTTTCTTTGATTTGGTTATTTTCCTCAGTGATATTTGTCTGATTATTTTGAGTTGCTTAAATGAGTTTTCAGTAGTTTATGAAATAGCCATTTAGCAGTGAGGAAAAAGTTTTAGTTATGGTTATATACGATTACAACTTGCTGTTACTTGCTCCCATAGTGTGCTTTTGAATGCCTTGTTTTTCCATTTAGGTTCAAGTTTATCTAATAATAGTGATAAGCCAAAACCTGTTTCGTAGTAATAGTTTTCTCCAGGCTCAATTTGATGAAGCATGTAATAGTAAGTTTTAATTCCATGTTTATCTAGATAGGCTAATAGATCTTTATTCATATATTTTCTTTTATTTGAATCCGAAATTGAATATAGGTCGATGTGTTTTTCAATATAGCGAGTTGTTCCTTCTAGGGTTTCGTAGAACTGCTCATTTTTAACAGAATGTTGTATTTGTCTTTTTAAGTATTTGTACCTACTGTCTCGTTTGGTTATTAGGCTCTTACACATTTCTTTGATTTCTTTTTTATTAGTGAAATCAAGTTTAAGCAGAGCACTTCGTACAATCTTCTGTTCTTCGACAACAAGTTTAATGTTCTTCTTATCTTTTTTTAGTTTTTGAAGTGGTGTTGAGTCGATATTTTCCTTTTTTCCTATTATCTCTTTAGACCATATTGGACCTTGGAATAAGTGAAAGATTTCGTGAATGTAAATAGTACTCCAGTCATATATGTTCCAGTTTCTTCCAAGTGATTTCATTCTTTCAAGTGAATCGATCATAAAGACTGATGACGTTAATGTTGGATAATGCTTTTGAAATATTTCTTTGGGGAAAGCCGTATTATAGACCCTTTTTTGGAACTTTTGTCCAAGTGGATGTTTATGGTCCTTGTTGTATTTGTTAAATCCCATAACAGGATATTTGTCAGCACCGAGTAAGTATTGACCTTCAATTGTGTTGTAAATGACAAGAGGATTGTACTCTTTAAAGCCTGGCCATAAGTCATCAGGTAAAGAGTTTATCTGTGAGCTGGTCATTTGATATAAATCGACGTCAACATCTTTTAGAGAAGATTTGTGAGCACATGATACAAAAGCTAATAATATAATAAGAAATTTCATTCTTAAATTATCAGATCTTTATTGTTTATTATCTAGTGGGAATAAAAAAGCCTACTCCGAAGAATAGGCTTTTTACATAACTTAGTGGGCAATAGTTCGCCTAAAAAGTAAATGGTGGGCCATACAAGACTTGAACTTGTGACCACCCGGTTATGAGCCGGGGGCTCTAACCAACTGAGCTAATGGCCCTCAATTGGATTTCGTAATTTTTGTCTACCGCCATCACTTGAACTTGTGACCACCCGGTTATGTTAAGTCCGACGATAGGAGGACTTAAGGGCTCTAACCAACTGAGCTAATGGCCCTCAATTGGATTTCGTATAAGAAGCTCTAACCAACCGAGCACTGCCCGGCTGGTTCAGCGCCAAAGACCACTAACGTTAGTCATTTGGCAAAAGCCATTGTATCCTCGAATGAGTTAGATGGCAATGCTCGGATTCACAAAGGTTGGCGCGGTGAGTAAGATTGAATTTACTAAATATTCAGGAACAGGAAATGATTTTGTTGTTATTGATAACAGAGCGGGGACTATCGCTTTAGACAATAAAATTTCGTGGAATAAAATTTGTGATCGTAAGTTTGGTGTTGGTGCCGATGGGGTTTTGTTTTTAAATCCATCTGATTCAAGTGAGTACGATTATCGTATGGTTTATTTGAATGCTGACGGTGGCGAAGTTTCTATGTGCGGAAATGGAGCTCGATGCCTTGCCCACTTTGCTAGTTTTTTGAATATCGGTGATGGAAAGAATTACTCTTTTCAGACGATGAATGGGTCTTATTCGGCAGTCGTTGAAAAAGAGAGTGTTAATTTAAAGATGACTGAGTATTACGATGTTAATCGTTTTGATATTTCTGATCTCTTTGAAACGGATCATTCTTTTTTTGCCAACACTGGTGTTCCTCATTGCGTTTTTCACTGTGATGACTTGGATGAACTGGACATTGTTAAGGCCGGTTCGAAAGTTCGATACGACAAAAGATTTCCTGAGGGGGCGAATGCTAACTTTTACAAGATTCTCTCAGAAAATCATATTCAACTAAGAACTTATGAACGCGGGGTTGAAGATGAAACTCTTGCTTGTGGTACTGGGGCCATCGCTGCTGCAATTGCCTGTTCTAAACAATATGGTTGGAAAGGACCTGTGCAAGTTGATATGCCTGGTGGTGTTTTGCAAATCCCATTTAACGAAGATTATTCATCGATCTATCTTGGTGGAGAAGTCGAAAAAATATTTGATGGCTCTCTAATTCTTGATCAATTTCTCAATTCTTAAAAGACTTTTTGGTAGCATCGGAATGACTCCGAAAACGGCTCCAATGAAATTTGCCATGACATCAAGTGGTTCAGCGTGACGATAACCTGTCTTGGCCTGAAGAATTTCGATGACGCCTCCAAGAATCAGCGAAGCAAGAATAATTCTTCTTCTATCTGAGAAAATCTGGGCGAACCAATAGGTCCAAATGAAGTGGGCGATAAAGTGAAAAACTTTATCTAAATGAGGAATCGTTGATTGAGCTTGTGAACTTGGAATGAGGCAAAGAGTGATCATAATTCCCGTATAGAGAAGACCTAGTCCTATCCAGTAGTTTTTGTATATTAATTGCTCTTTTATTTTCAACTTTGTCTTCCTTTGAATATAGAGCTATCATAAGCTTATGATGAAATTTTTGGCAACACTTCTTATGTTTATTTCCCTACAGGCCCAGGCGTTTATTTCGCTTGATATTAGCCTTGTCCATAAAAAAGGGATTGATAAAGGACTTGTTCTGGTAAGTGAACTTCACACTCGTGAGGATATTCGCCCAGAACATAGAAGAATTGTCACGACAAAGGGTGGGATTCGTTTTGAATTTACTTCCTATCTTTTACCCCATTCTATTGAAGAGGGACCATCGCTTCAGATCGGTCTGGAAGGGGTTCTCATTCACAGTGATGGAAGACTCATCAAGAAGTTTCAAAAAGGTGATTTAGTTTTTAATCTTGAAGAAATAAAGAGTTTTGACTTTGAACAAATTGAAGGCGAACTCGTTAATCTAGAAATCAAAGCAGATTTACAATAAGCGATTTTAATATGACACAAAGACTTGATAAGGCCCTCGTTGATGCTGGCCTAGCTTCAACTCGATCTCAGGCCCTTCAACTTATTAAAGAAGGTGTCGTCTTTTCTAATGGGAAACAAATGACTAAGGCCTCGACAAAAGTTAGTGAAGAGGGACTTGAAGTTAGAAAAGATGTTATCTATGTCGGCCGTGGCGCTCACAAAATTGAAGGAGCGCTTAAAGAATACGGAATTAGCGTTCAAGGGAAAATCGTCGCCGATGTCGGAGCCTCGACTGGTGGATTTACTGATTACGTTTTAAAAAATGGGGCAACAAAAGTTTACGCCATTGATGTCGGTCACGATCAGCTTGCCCAGTCACTGGTTGAAGATGAAAGAGTAGTCAACTTAGAAGGTACTAATATTCGACACGAGCTAGAGTTAAGTGAACTTTGTGATCTGGCCGTGGTTGATCTCAGTTTTATTTCTTTGAAACTCACATTACCGAGTATTATGAAGCTGGTTCATAACAAGGGCGAAGTTATGGCGCTTGTGAAGCCACAATTTGAAATAGGTAAGGAGAAGCTTGGAAAGAATGGGATTGTGAAATCGCAAGAAGACAGAGAGTTTGTTTTATCTGATCTCTATAAATTTTGTGAAGAGCATGAATTTTTTATCAAAGGGGCGATGCGCTCACCAATAACTGGTACAACAGGAAACGTTGAATACTTTTTTTACTTTGATAAAAACCTTGAGAGTCATGGTATAGATGAAACTGATCTAACTGGACTTTAAAGAGATAATTTGGAGAAATTCATGAAGAAAATTGCAGTATTTTGCGGTTCATCTGCAGGTAAGTCACCGAAATATGTAGAAATGGCGAAGGAGCTCGGAGAGCTACTTGTCGAAAATAATATGGGTCTTGTTTATGGTGGGGCATCAATTGGTGTTATGGGTGCTGTGGCCGACTCAGTTTTAGAGAAAAAGGGTGAAGTTTGGGGAGTTATGCCAAAGTCACTCGTTGATTGGGAAGTTGCACACGATAATCTGACAAAATTTGAAGTTGTTGAATCAATGCACGAGAGAAAGAAGATCATGTACGATTGGTCTGATGCCTTTGTTGCAATCCCAGGTGGAATGGGGACTTTGGATGAACTTTGTGAAATTATCACTTGGGCACAGCTCGAATATCACACTAAGCCTTGCTACGTTTTAAACTTCGATGGATTCTTTGATCATCTGCTTGCACACTTTAAATTGGCCAATGCTGAAGGCTTCCTCTCAGATGAGCACCTTGGGCTTGTTCGTGAAGTAAATTCAATACAGGAATTTATTGCAGATGTGGCGTCGCAGCAATAGCGTCCTTCAGTTTACAGAACGTGGGTCTTAACCTATAATCCCAAAGTTATAGACTTCATTTTTTAAGGATTCGGAGCATCAATGACAAAGTTGGTAGTATTCTGTTTTGCAGTTATCGGGCTAATTGCCGTAGTAAACCTAGATTCATTTAGCAATCTTCCGGTTAATAACGCTCGTTTTGATATGGATAAAGCAATCGCTAAGCACGAAGCTCATCAAAAAGAGCTAGCTGAGCTTGCAAAAATGAGAGAAGAAAGAGAGAACCCACCTAAGGTTGTTGAAGAAGAAGTTGTTGAGGGACCACTTGTTGTTCTCGACACTCCACAACTTGTTAGCGGAGATAAACTTTACGGTAAGTGTATTGTTTGTCACGGTAAAAGAGGTGAAGGAAAGAAATCTCAAAATGCACCTAAGATTGGTGGTCAGATGGCATGGTATATCGAAAAGCAAATCGTAGACATGCAAAATAAAGTTCGTATCAACAAAGTTATGGACCCATATATCAAAAAGCTTTCAGCTCAAGATGTAAAAGACCTCTCTGCTTATATCGAAAAACTTCCTTGGAAGGAAAAATAAATAAATTAAAAGCTCCCGATTGGGAGCTTTTTTTTTGTCCGGAGTTTAAATGAGTATTCATGAATTAGCTAACTTTAGGCCAACGATTGAAGAAGGTGTCTTTATTGCACCTAGTGCTGATCTCATTGGTCGTGTGACGATGAAAAAGAACTCTAATATTTGGTTTAATTGCGTTGCCCGTGGTGACATTAATGAAATCATTATTGGTGAAAATACAAATATCCAAGACCTTTCAATGTTACACGTCGAAACATCTCTACCCCTTATCATTGGAAACAATGTGACTGTCGGTCACTCCGTAACTTTGCACGCCTGTACGATTGAGGATAATTGCTTGATCGGGATGGGGGCGACAATTTTAGATGGAGCCGTTATAGGCAAGAATTCATTAGTTGCGGCAGGCTCACTTGTTCCTCCTGGAAAAGTGTATCCAGAGGGCAGCTTCATTGTCGGAAGTCCGGCCAAGGTGAAAAGAGAGCTTACTGAGCAAGAGAAGAAGCAATATGGTGAACATTATAAACGCTATATTGAAAGCAAAGATTATTATTTAAAGAACCTCAAATAAAAAGGCCCATCACTTGGATGGGCCCTTTGGAATCTCTCTAAGTAATCAGAATGCGGAGTTATTAAAAAGAGAGTTCAGATTGTTTCCGTACATTGATTTTACATGGATGAGGAGTCGATCACTTTTAAGATCATTTGGAACCTCAAACTCTAATTCGAATGGCACCATTTTCATTGGGCAGAACTCGCTCACTTTCTTCATGATCGGAGAGACTGAGTAGACATCTTTTCCGTTATCAATCACCTCGAAAGCTTCAAATTCGTAACAACTACTTGGGTTGTGACCTTTTAGCTTAATGATTCTGCTGTATTCATCTTTTACAACAACTTCAACATTGGCGAGAACCTCATCTTCGATAGCATCATCAATGGCCTCTTCGATATAGATTTCATTGTTGATTTCACCGTTAACTTCGACGTCGTACCAACCTTGATCAAGTACTCCTAATTGCACTTCTTCAAGGAATGGTACGATCATCTCACCGCAGACAACATCAGGAGCGGATAGGTCATTTGCTTTTACATCTATTTTAATTCTATTTCCTTCGACTATCGGATTGATTCTCAAATCCTTGTAGCAAAGGTTAGGGAGGAATCCTGAAACGACAACCTCAACATTGTCATTCGAATTAAATCCCATCGGAGCAAAGAGATTATCAACGGGTACTGATCTCACCCCAACTGCTAATCCTTGCTGAATAAAGCTAATAAGAAAGGCCATAACAAATATTAATTTTAGAGCTTTCATGATTCCCTCCTGAAGCATCTTTTCTTTCAATTAAGTTTTAAAAAAAATAGCTCAACCTGAACATGAGGGGAGAGATTCAATAAAATGATTTTAAGATTAAACAATGCTGATCCAGATCATCTCTTTTGCGCACTTTTGGAGTTAAGAAAAAGTGGGGAGGTAGAAGATGATGAAATACATTGTTCTTCTTATGGTTATTTTAGTTTTTCCAACGGCCGCGAAAGAGAATTGCTTTCCAGAAAGTGATCTTGTTTTTTCAGCATATGAAAAATCGAGCGGAAATATCAGTGAATTTGAATTTAATCAAATTATTGATCGCTTCACGAAAGTTTGGAGTCCTTTTATCAAAAAGAACTTTGGAAAAAAGTTGATCGTTGAAGGACGATGGACAGAGGCAAAAGTGAATGCTCATGCAACGAGAGATCAGAAGAAAAACCCTGTGATCGTTCTTTTAGGAGGAATGGCAAGACATCCTGAAATGACTAAAGACGGCCTTGTTTTTATTCTTTGCCATGAGTTAGGACACCATTTAGGAGGTGCTCCAAAGAAATTTAGAGGAGGCTCAAATAAGAGAAGTTGGTCTTCTGCTGAAGGGCAAGCGGATTACTTTGCAGCGACAAAGTGTATGAGAAAGGTTTTCGAAAACCACTTCGAAACACCATTTCTACCCATGTATTATAGTGATGAGGAAGTTCGATCAACTGAACGATTTTGTATGGATGAAGAGTGTAAAAAGACACTTCTTGCAGGCCTTAGCGTTTCTCGTGTTTTTTCATCTCTTAGAATGGGAAGTGTAGAGCCGAGTTTAATTATTAGAAATGGACAAAGTGTAGGGCAGACAAATTACAAGCATCCCGATCCACAGTGTCGCCTAGAGACAGTCATATCTGGTGCGCAGTGTGATCTTGGAATTGAGTATCCTTTTGATGATTCTAAAGCTGATGTGGGTGCCTGTGTGGCAAGAGAAGGAGATAAAGCGAGTATGGAAGGAGCAAGACCGAGATGTTGGTTTGCCCCTTCAAAATATTAGTAATCTCTTTGGTAGTATTTAAAGACGATCTTGTTTAAAAGCTTTTTACCTTTATTAAAAGTAAGATACTTTGCACGCGCTTGAGACTTGATGTTGATTTCTTCTCCTTCAAAGAGAAGCTCTAAATCAAAGATTCCACTGAATCCAGCATCATAAGTTGCGTAGATATATTTTTCGTCTTTTTTAACAATATTTAGTTCATCAAAGCTTTTAAAGATCTTTTCAAAGGCAATCATTGATTCTGCAATTGATCCAAGAGGTTTAATCTTTTCAAAGCTTCCTTCATAGGAAGAAAGACAGACCCTCTCCGTTGAGCATGGAGCTAGAAAAAAAGAGTCTTCTTTTTGAACTGGGCCAAGTGACTTTGGTTCTTGCATTTGGCATGAGGCTAAAAAGAAAAGTGAGCTCATTAAAAGTACTTTCATTATTCTTCACCTTCTTTTCGCTCTTGAATGAGGACATAAGGTTGAATGATAAGAAAGTTATATTCGAGGTCTTCCATTTTTTCGAATTCTGTAACGTGTGCATCTTCAACTTTATAAAAGAGGTTTTGTCCGAGCCATTCCTTAACTTTTAAGACTTCATCTTTTGCTAGGGCCGCACCAACTTGTGAAAGCTCAAGTCCTGCTTCTACTTTAAAGAGTGCTCCTCTTGTGTGATGGTCTTTTAAAAGCTCCCATCTGGCCTTATCAATTTCATCTTTTAATTTATCTTCTAGTGTTTTAACTTCTTCGCTCATACATGACCTTCGAATTTTTCTTCAGCTTCTTCTAAAACTTGCTTAATCTTATCAGTATAAGGCTTACAGTCATCTTTATCGAGATCAGCTGGAATATGAATTGGTTCTAAATAAACCACTGTAACTTTTGAAAATGGTTTTGGGAGTCTGAATTTATCCCAGCTATTGAAACTCCAATAATTCTTTGGAACGACAAGAAGAGGGAGAACAGGTGTTTGTGTATCTCTAGCAGTGAGAACTACACCTCTTTTAACTTCGTGATTTGGCCCACGAGGACCATCAACAGTGATTCCACCTGGAATACTTCTTTCTTGGATGATTTTAACCATTTCTCTTTGAGCAGCTTGACCTCCGCGAGAAGAACTACCGCGAACAAATGTGTAGCCAAAAAACTTTGCGATCTTTACGGCAAAGTCACCGTCTTTAGAAGCACTAACCATCGCAACATGTTTGATACCCTGTTGAGAAAGAATAGAGGCGACAATATTTTGATGCCAAACTGCAAGAACGTAACTTCCATAGGGATTACTTTTTTTTGCTTTTTCTCTATTTTCTAAATTTCTATGCTCAAAGCGAAGAGTAAAACCAAGAGTTTTTACAATGGCCGTAATGAGAAGAGGAGCAATGTGATTAGTTAAAAACTTCATTGATCTTATCTTCTAGTTTTTGACCCTTAAGTCCTGTTTTTGAAAAGTACTCTCTTGCTGCAATTTCAAGAGCATTTTTATTTTCTTCGTTATTTTCTGATTGGTATAATTTAAGCCTTTCAAAAAATGAAGCTTCTAAAAGAGTGAGTTCTTTTTCATTCCTTCTAAAACGAGGAGAGAGAAGAAAGAGAATGGCTAAAGTGATAACCATTCCAGCAACGATATATTGAATTTTCATAGCATAGTCCTGAGTTATTATATTGGGCCATATTAGCAAGAAATGACAACGTTCGTAAATCAACACAGATCATTTAAAAGAGTAAAAAATTGCCTGAGCAGATTTCTCTACTACTAGAAAATATAAAGTTTTTCCATTCTTCTATCGTACGTTGCTGAGGGCGATCTGCGCGAAAAACAAGCTAAGTATAAGAAAACTTTAGGTTAATCTTCTTGATGTTTTTTTAATTCCACATAGAATTAATTATCAAAAACAATAAGGAGTTTGTTATGAAAAAAATGTTAGCACTAACTGCAGGAATTATGATGTCTGGATCTGTAATGGCCGCTCACGGACCAGCTGGTTGTGGACTTGGTTCAATTCTTTTCAAAGGAAAAGATGGTCTAGTATTCAACGTACTTGCTGCAACTTTTAACGGAACATCAGGTAACCAAACTTTTGGTATGTCTACAGGTACTCTTGGATGTGAAGATGCAAAAACTGCAACTGTTGCAGCTGTTTCTTTCATCGATAACAACAAAGTAGCTCTTTCAAATGACATTGCTAGAGGTGAAGGCCAAACTCTTGATGCTTACCTAACTCTTATTAAAGCTGACACAGCTAATAAGATGGCACTTAAGAAGAACTTCTCTAAGATCTTCGTTAAAGGTCACACTTCTCAAGAAATTCACTCAGCAATTTCAAACGTTATCAAGCTTTAATGCTTGTCTGGGCGTCTTCGGACGCCCTATTATATCCTCATGAAATTATTACTATTTTTTATCTTGATCATATCTCTCCCTTCCTTTGCTAAAATTAATCACGATGATCCCAAGTGGCTAAAACTCTTGCGTTATCAGAAAGGATTAACTGGCTATACAAGTGAAGTGGATTCAAAAGAGTTCTTCTTTCATAAAGAGGGAAAAACAAATCCAGATAAGGAATTGAATGCAACGTTGAATGCTTTTTCTGAAAAAGAAAACCGTTGCCGTTTTCCAGCAAGAGCAATTATTCTCGATCGAGCTCAAAATTTAGAAATAGATTGCCCTGAATATAAGAAATTCATTGATAAGGTTAATCTAAAAAGTGTCTCACTCATTTTTTCTAGTTATTTCATTGAAAAGCCTGCATCGGCATTTGGACATACGTTCTTTCGTCTTAGAAGCAAGGATTCTGGAAAGTACAATAATGAACTTTTAGATTATGGAGTCGATTATTCGGCACAGGTAACGACAAATAACCCTCTTCTATATGGTATTTATGGGATTATTGGTGGGTTTAAAGGCAATTTTAAAATGATGCCTTATTACTATAAAGTTCGAGAATATAATGACACTGAATCGCGTGATCTTTGGGATTACGAATTGAACTTTAATGAAGATGACTTGCGCCTTTTTATGGCCCATCTCTATGAAATGAATCAGGCCTATTTTGATTATTTTTATTTCACGGAAAATTGTTCGTATCATATTTTAGAATTTGTTGATGCCATTCGACCTGATTGGAAACTGATGGAGGATCTCGATTTATTTGTTCCTCCTGTACAAACTATTTATGCACTTTTCAAAGAGAAAAATATCGTTCGAGATGTGAACTTTAGACCAAGCCTTTATAAGAATATTGAATATCGATTGAAGTCCTTAAACACTGATGAAAAGTCGACTTTTGAAAAATTAGTAGAAGATAAAATAAAATTAGAACAGACAGATAATGTCAAAGTCATTGATGCTTACTCCGATTATTTAGATTTTAAGTATTCTCCTTTTTTTACTCAGAAAAATAGTCCCGAGTATGCTGAATTTAATGACAAGAAATATGATGTGAATTTAAAGAGAAGCCAGATAGAGCAGGAGAGTGAAACTCTAAGTTTTGAAGGCGAAAAGAAAATGGCCCCAGAAAAAGGTCATGAAACAAAGAGAATACGAATTGCTCCCTTTTATAGAGATCATAAAATAGGGGGAGAGTTTGAATATCGATTTAGCTTCCACGATTTCATGGATAAAAAAGCGGGCTTCATTCCTTTTTCTTCTACTGAAATGGGGAGAATTGAAACGAATTTTTATGATGATAAATTTCGACTCGATAACTTTACAGTTGTTTCCGTTGATGCCATTAGACCGTTAAGCGAGTTATCAAATTCCCTTAGCTGGAGATTTTCATTTGGACTTCGCGATTACAGGCCTACGATAAAGCAAGAGTACGCTCCGTTTGTCGATATTTCTCTAGGACAGGCCGTTTCGTTTGGAAATTTTGCCATGGCGCTTTTTCTTAGAGCTGAGAACTCTTATTGGGGCACATTTGATCGAGATCTTCGCATTGGTCTTGGCCCTGAGATTTTAGTTATTTACAATAATGATCAATGGTCGATGAAGATTAATTTTAAGAGACTTCATTTTTATTCTCAGCTTGATCGCTACCGCTCTCTCTTAGAGCTCGAGATGCGCTATCATGTATCAAAAAATGCAGGAATTTCAGTGGGTTACGAAAGAGAAACGAGTTTTGATGACAAGTATGTAACGAATTTCTACTGGCACTTCTAAAGCTGAAAATTTTATAAAATCCTTTCGAAATAACGCTGTGCCGTGTTAGGTTTTCTCCTCAACTTGGGGGAAAAATGCAAAGAATTCTAATCTTAGCTATAGCGATAATGTCGCTATCTGTTCTTGCTGATAAAAAGGGTTATTGGGTAAAGCCAAACTCCCTGGCCATAAATTATTCTCTCTATCGATTGAAACCAACTGTAGAGCAAATCAATAATCACATCAAAAAAGTAAATCCAATGCTTTCTTCTGATGAAAGAGTTGAGCTCGCTTCAAATATTATTAGAATTACAAAGTGCTTTGGCATTGATCCTTGGGTTTTCACTGGACTGGTTGATAAGGAATCTTCTTTTCGCGCTAAAGTTGTGAGTCCTACTGGAGCTGCTGGTTTAACTCAATTTACAAGTATCGCTTTAAAAGAAGTTAACGATCAACTCGGCCTTCGTGGACGCGAAGGCGCTCATTATAAAAACATTCAGTATCTTAACGATAAGGTTAAATACTGTGTAAATGAGGGTTGGGTTGAACTTTGGGATAGAGTTAGTGTTGAAAGTGATCACCCTGATTTCTATGTTCAATTAAAAGAAGAGCTGAAAAACGATATTGAAGCTTCTATTGTCTATGGCTCTATATTGCTAAAAATTTATCTCTCCCGTATCAATGATCGAGAAGGAGATAAGAACTTAAAGAAGAGTAGCATCTATTTTGAGGCCTTAAAGATCTATAATGGAGAAGAAGGTGACAATAAAATTATCTATGCCAAAGATGTTATGAGAAACAGTATAGAAGCTTATCCAAAAGATGTTCAATTTAGTTTTTTAAAGTAGCGATAAGCCGAAACACAAAAATATATTAGTGCTGCTTTCAAAAGAGCAGCACTTAAAAAGGGGTAGAACCCTTTGTCTAATGCCTCTGGAATATCCATATATCTTAGAAGCCCCAATGTTCCGACACCCAAAATGATAAGGTGTGCGCAAAAGAGCATAAAAATTGATTGAAACACCTCTAGCTTACGATAGTGGAAGCGCAGAAAGACTGGCATTAGGAGAAATCCCATAAAGTAGCCAAAGCTAGGTCCAGTAAATGCATCGAGCCCACTTCTCATTTGAGCAAAAACCGGAAGACCGAGTATACCAAAAACTAAATAACAAACGAGATATGAGAAGAGTTCTTTTCTTGTAATAAAGTAAAAGCTCAAGAGAATGAAAAAAGTTTGACCAGAAAATGAAACTGGTAGCGCAGGAATTTTAAAATCAACTTGTGCAAATAGACCAAGAATAATGGCCAGTATCACAACTCTAAGAACTTTCATCGAACCTCTGAAAATGTTTTCATTTTATTAAAGCAACTTTTCGACTTGATTGAAAATCCCTTTTCCATAAGGTTGGAAAAAAGATCATCTGGACTAAGTCCAGGAAGCCCTCTCTTAGATGTATAGTCATTATTCCAGATTTCAGTGTTAAACTTCATTGGCCTTGGCTTAAGTCCTAGTAACTTTGCAATAAGTTCAGAGCAGTAAATGGCATCATCAGACCAAGTAAAATTGTGGTCATAAGGAAGTCCAAGATATTTTTCAATGAGTTTTGTTGGTATGAGATCGTCTGGGTGCTCTAATAAGTCAACTTGATATTCTTTGATGGAGACTTCACTTAGATGGTTGATGGCAACCACACCGTAATAGGGGTCAGCATGAATCCATTTATCTTCAAACTCAATGGCAACATGCGTGTACTGACCTTCAGCACTAAACTGAATAAGTTGTCCCTGCGAATAAGTTTTAAAAAAGGCGATCCTTGTCTTTGCAAGTACGCAGTTTGAAATAAAAAGAGAGAGTAAGACTAAAAGTTTCACTCTCTCATTATAGCTAATCTGATCTCTTTTTCGTTTCGGCCGTAAAAATTACTGGAAGCTTTTAGCAATTGGAGTGGCGTTTAAATAGAGGCCACGCCCATGATAAGAAATGATAACACGTCTTAAAATGGGGATTTTCTTCTTTAAATTTGATAATTGCGTATTAAACGCGGAAGTCCTGTTCGCTACAGGAACGACATTATTTGGCCTAGAGCAAATAGGAAAAAGGATTTCGAATTCCTTTTCAGTCAATTTATAGATTTTATTTTCTGATTCTACCGTTCTTTGAACTGAATCGAAGACGAACTCTTCGAAAAGAAAGACTGATTTCTTCGTCTTAGGTGAGCCTGTTAGAGTTTCGGCAAAGTTCATCACTCCACTTCTAATATTTTCGTTAATCTGCTTAATAAAATCTAATTTACTGTGATCATCAATTTCTTTTTCAAGGTAAGTGTCTAGAAAATCAATCTCTTTGAGAATTGATTCAACTGTAGCGTCTTTCAAAGTAAATCCCCTTTACCATTATCTGTATTGTGTGTTGTGCCCCTACAATTTTAATGAATGGTTAGGATATTAAAAGACTTTGAAGAATAATGTGTTCCAAGCTTGGTGCACTTAATGAAGGTTTTCAGGTTTTGAATCGCAAGAAAGGGGAAATAGTTGAATTGATGCTCGATAAACTTCTTGCTCAGTGTCTCCTTCTCCAATTTCAACGATTTCTTGTTTAAATTTTT
Organism: Halobacteriovorax sp. GB3; assembly: GCF_028649655.1. NCBI lineage: Bacteria > Pseudomonadati > Bdellovibrionota > Bacteriovoracia > Bacteriovoracales > Halobacteriovoraceae > Halobacteriovorax > Halobacteriovorax sp. GB3. The sequence continues at coordinate 194,444 of NZ_JAQSLN010000004.1, read as the reverse complement.
GGATGGCCTTTTTAAGGGCCGGCAGTTTTTCTTTGGAAGCAAGAAAAGTCATAGAAGAGAAATCTCGAAGTTCAATTGGTGTCTCTTGGAGTTTCTTTCTTGCTATATCAAGACCTTCGTAGTGAGAGTCTTGAATCGCCTTAGAAGGGACATCTGTTGTTGTTTCTACGAGTCTGTTGCTTTGCTTGATTTGATTATTATCTTCAATTAAAAGCCCAGAATCGATGAGTACATCGAGCGCATACTGAGCTTGTTCGAGTGGGATGTTTAATTTGAGTGAAATATTTCTTGGTGTTAACTCAAAGTCTTTAAAAGAAGAGAGAACAAAAATAGAGGGATAAATCCAAGACTTAATGATGTCTTCATATAACTCGGTCGCTATGATGAGTGGTTTACTAACCTCTTTTTTGTTTTTATTTTTATTATCTTTTTTCCACTGAAAAATGGAATCATTGAAACGCTTAACTTCCTGTTCAGTGAGATTGAGTTTATCAGTAATATCGTTGATTTTATAAAGAGGAATACACCTCTTTGCCTTTAAAATATCAGAGAGACTACTAGAGCTTAGATTTAAATAGTTAGCGAAGGCCCTGATGCTATATTGAGGGTTCACTTTCTTTCTCTCTTCGAGATTCGTACTGAGAATGTTCTTGAAAAAATAATCTTCTTGATTACTCATAAAATGGTTCCAAATGCATTTCTAATGCAATCCCTAAATCAGCTGCCTTTTTTAAAATCATTTGGTCAGAAAGCGCAGGATCGCTCATAGTACTTTCAGCAAAGAGAAAAGAAATAAAATTTCTAAGAGCGCTTGGGCCTGAAACTTCAAGGGCCCTTTCATAAATAACTTCATGGACAATCAAGCCAGCTTTATTCACAGAATCGAGCATGTGAAAATAACCAGTATCGATAAGAAAATTAAAATCCCAAAATGGCTTGTCTCTAAAATTGATTGCAGCTTGTTGATAGAGGCATCCTGTATTTGAAAGATGTGTTTCCGGTTTGATATTTGTTACGATAGGCTTATTAATAAAGGCACCTCGTCTATAAAACTTGAGAATATTATCAAGTAGAAAGAATGAAAACTTAGGTGCACGACGTTCAAATCTCTTAATAAAAGTGGAGATAATATCGGTATAGCTATAATGCCTTAGAGAGTCGATCGTTCTCATGATTTTGTAATCTGGGTCTCGGTTGCGGGCTTCAGCAAAATCGAGGAGAGTCACTTTTTTATCGGCCAGACAGATTTCTATAAATCCACCATTTCCAACCCCAAAACCACTACCTGATCGCGATTGGTTTTGTTCTTTGATTAGTTTTTCTAGTTTGGCGACGGCTCGATCATCGATAATGACATTATCAATTTGTCGAATTGGATCTGCATATCTCAGTGCATTTGCGTTGAATGTAATCAAGAAAATAGTAACAGATAAAATACTTTTCATTTATTCTCCAAAATTCAAATTCAACCTAGCAAGAAACTTAATTATGTTGTGTCTTAATGAAAAAAATACGCTTTTTAAGGCCATTTTTCATATGAAAATCTTTAAAAAAGTAAATATTTTCTTATGGTTTGAGGCCCTAAATTGAAGGATTTATGATCTAATCCTTGTCAAAAAGACGTTGATCAAATAAAATTCGGTTAATTTGAAATTTGAGAGGAAGACATGGCCATGCAGGAGATTTCACTCCAGTGCGAATGCGGATCAGTTGAAGGCAAGGCCATCAATCTGAGTGATAAAACCGACAATAGAGTGATCTGTTACTGTGATGACTGTCAGGTTTATGCTCATTATCTTGGGAACCCTACAAAAATTTTGGATAAAAATGGCGGAACAGATATTTATCAATTAACGCCTTCTCAATTTAAATTAACAAAAGGTCAAGAGAACATTTCTTGTCTCACTCTCTCTCCAAAGGGCCTTCTTCGTTGGTATTGTAAGAATTGTAAATCTCCAATCGCCAATACCGTTAGAAATCCTAAGGTTCCCTTTACTGGAATACCTCATACTTTTATAAAAGATAAAAATCGTGATGAAATCTTAGGTCCTGTTCGAATGAGAATTCAAGGGCGTTTTAAAAAGGGAACATCGAAAGATGAAATATATGATCGAGTTCCTTTAAAGTTCATGTTGAGATATATAAGGCAGTTTTTCACATCTTATATGAAATCAAAATACATTCCTTCAAGTCTCTATGATTTTGATCGCAGGCAGTTCCTAGTAAATAGTGAACTCGCTGATAAAAAAAAGTTAGATAAGATAAGGGCTAAAGTTTGAAACTGATCTTTATCTCTCTATTTATATCTGCCTTCTCCTTTTCAACTCTTGCAAAAGAGAACGTGAAGAAAAAGAAAATCACAATGGCGTGCTTTCACTATCCTCCCTTTCTTATTGATCCAAAATATGATGATAAGAACGAGGGGATGATTGTTGATCTGTTAAAAAAGATGTTTGCTAATCAAGGTCACGAAATTGAACTAAAGTGGATGAATCTAGCTCGCGCCATTAAGTCTGTGGAAGAGGGAGAGATTGATACAATCTGTTCTCTTAATAATAAAAGACCTTCTAAATTGGATCTTATTGAACCTGCCATTGCCAGAATGAAAGTGGCCATGTGGACAAGAAAAGAAGATAACTTTAAGTATCGTGGTGTTCACTCTATTGGTAATAGAGTTTTAGGTAATGTTCTTGGCTTTGTTTATAATGATACTTCTCCATCGTTACAAAAATATTTAAATGACGAGAAGAATAAGACGTTTGTTGTTTCTGGAAGTGATCCTGTTAAAAGACTCTACCAATTGATGGAAAAAAAGAGAGTCGACCTTTTTGCAATAAATGAAGAGTATGTCTATTACTTGCTTGGGAAGAAATACGTTGAAGATAATTTTAGAGTTGCCGGCTATCTAAGAAATAAACTTGGTGCTTATTTTGGTGTCTCATCGAAGATTAATAATAAAGATGAGATTAAAAAAATATATCAAACGGAAATACAAAAAGTTCATAAGTCTAAAATCTTTTTAGAGATATACCAAAAATATATTAAATAAAAAGATTATCGTTTTTTCTTAATTTTGATATATTTTTTTGGAGTCTCTTCCATAAATATTTTAAAATCACGCGTAAAATGAGATTGATCATAATAACCAAGATCATTTGTCTCATCGACAATATTGATAATTTCTTTGTTAATCACACTGTCTTTAAATTTATTAATTTTTTTGAGCTTTAAGAAATCAAGTGGTGTTACACCAATATAGGTATTAAATAATCTCTGTATCTGTCTTAGAGAGGTCTGATTTTTAGAGGCTAGCTCATTTAAGTCGATAAGATGATTATTATTAATATCTTTTAAAATATTATTGAGTAAGACTGAATATTTTTTATCCGAACGAATTCTTTCTTTGAGAAAATGATTCACTGATTTTGAGATATCAGTACTTTCTTGTAATTCTTTATATAAAAGAGAAAGTCCATTAATGAAGTCATCATCAACTTTTGAAATGAGATCTCTATAGTTTTTCATATCATTTTTAAGAAAGAAGTATCCTGTCGAAGGAAAAAAACGAATGCCAATGGCCTTGACCTTTCCATGAAAAATGAAACGTAACAACTTCTTTGAAGGTCCTGAGAAGACGATTTCTTGAGAATGTTCTTCTCGTTTTTGATCAATTTGATATTCGATTTTATCACCAAGGTTGAAGATCAAACCACTTGCACAATCTGTTAATACTTTAAATTCTAAAGGCCCTTCGAGTTCATAGTCTGTTTGTACGATCCAGATTGACTGAACAAGCTGTTTTAGCTCCTCGGAAACCTCTAACATATTGAAATTTATCTTATCTAAGTCCATCAGTGTTTGGCCGTCGCTTTTATACAATATTTATTCTTGGCCCTAGGCCAATAATAATATAAACGAAAAGGAGTAATTATGCGTTTAAATTATTTTAAAGAAGCCCCTGAGGCCATGGTTCATATTATGGCCATGGAAAAGTATGTAAAGTCCTTAATTTCTAATGGTAGCTTCGATTATAAATTAGCCGAACTAGTAAAGATAAGAACTTCTCAGATCAATGATTGTGGTTATTGTGTTGATATGCACACTAAAGATACAAGGGCCAATGAGGAAAGTGAGAATAGACTTTATCTTTTGGCCCACTGGAAGGAAGCGAACTGTTTCACAGATAAAGAAAAGTCTGTTTTAGAGTGGTGTGAAGTTGTCACAAAATTAATAAAGGGTGAAAGAGAAGATAAAGCCTACATGGAGCTAAAAACTTTTTTAAATGATAAAGAAATTGTTGATTTAACTTTTGTGATAACTTTAATGAATACTTGGAATCGAATAGCATTTGCTTTTAAGCCAGTGGTCGGCTCCTATAACGTTGGGGATTTTGAATGATTAAAGACAATGTCAAAGAACTAGGACTTCGTTTAGCGCTTTCATTTAGCTATTTGTCGGCCGTCGCCGACCGATTTGGGATTTGGGGTGAACCTGGTTCATCAGGAGTGGTTTGGGGAAATTTTGAAAACTTTCTAAATTACACTGCCCATTTAAATGGCTGGGCCCCTGCTGGGTTAGTTCCAACTTTAGGTTATATTGCCACTGGGCTAGAAATTATTCTCGCGATACTACTTATTTTTTCAATTCGATTAAAAGAAACGGCATATTGTAGTTTCTTTCTTTTATCGAGTTTTGCTTTGGCGATGAGCTTAACAGATGGAATAAAAGGCGCTTTTGATTATGGTGTTTTTACCGCTTGTTTTGCTTCTTTGCTTTTAACAGTTGATTTTAAGGCAAAAAAAAAGGAGCACTAAGTGCTCCTTCTAAAGTATCTTATTTTTCTAACATACCTTTAACTTTATCTTTTGAAAGAGAAGATACATAAGCTGCAACATCTTTGATTTCTTGTGGCTTAAGTGATCTAATTTTTGAGTACATCATAGATGTATTCTTATTCTTTCTCTTTTTAGATTGAACAGCAAGTAGTTGCTCTTCAATGTATTTTGCATCAAGACCAGCAATTCTTGGTCCTTTAAGCATAGCAAGTTTACCTGGAACACCTTTACCCATACCGTCTGCTTTGTGGCATAGAGTACAATTAACTTTTTTGAAAACTGCTTTACCGTTTGCTACATCTTGAGCATTTGCTAGATTCATAGAAAAAGCAACAGTTAACATCATAACTAAATACTTCATATTCTTCTCCTTTTTCACTTTTCCGTATAATACACCTTTCGGCTGAAAGGGGCCATTAGTAAACAAAGATGCAGCATTTTAGTGCATCTAGTATATAAATTTTGGATAAAATAATTACAAAACTTGATCTAGATCAATTAAATAATGACGAGAATCATCTCTGTGCAAGATTTGTCGAAAAAAGATCACTTCAATAATATGTTTTTAGCTTCGAAATCTCGAGATCCGATAACTTATTAATTTCAATTAATTCTCTATATGGATCTTCTAATTGAAAGACTTCTCCAAATGCAGGCTCTGTTTTAATTCCATCCGCCTTCAATTTTCTAACTTTCTTTTTAAACTCTTCGCCAAAGATCTTAAGCATTCGCCCTTCAATGAGAAAATGTTGGTTCGCTTGTTGCTGATAGACACAACGATTTTGAGCAAAAAGTTCTACAGGCAATTCTTTGAATGTAAAATTAATGACTGCTGTATCAAAACCTTGATGAGATGATTTTCTACAAGAGAAGTCTTTATGATTTCCAAAAACCTTCTTGGCATCACTGATAAACTGATCGAGGTTTTCTGTTTGAAAGAGTATGTCGAGATCAGAATCTCTGTGAGCGATATCAAGAGGAAGAGTTCCTGAAATACATGGTTCATAATCTTTAAGAACAGCATAGACTTTTGAAGTTTCAATAAAGTCCATGATTCTTTTATCTTCTTCTATCTGTATAACCTGCTCAAGGGATTTGTGATGAAACTTGATCACACCACAATCTAATTCTAGTGCGAGCTCTTGATTGAAATCCTTCTTTAAACCAGAGGTTTTTAACTTGAAGTCCTTAAGATCTTCGGCTAAGTCATGAAATGTTTGATCAGTAACAATCTCAATATGCTCAAAACCTTCTTCTGTCGCTTTTCCTGGTTTTGGTGCAGGAAGTTCAATTAAATCAATGAGATATTTTGAATGAATAATAGGCTCATAGAGTTTATATGTTGCTATGGGACGACCATTGACATCAGCTTCAGTGAGAAGCTTTCCGAAATCTTGAAATATTCCCTTATATTTTTCGTAGTTATCAAGGCTATTTACGCGAAAGCAGATGTGATCTATCTCGTAATTTTTAAGATCGATATTCTTTGTCTCTACTTCAGTTAAGAGCTTATCTAGGAAAAGTTTTGCTTCATTATATAATTGAGATTTCATTGCCGGACTATACAAAAAAAAAGGAAGAAAAACTAGGTTTTCCTTTTCATGGACTCGAAAGAAGTAATTGACATGAATAGGGATAGATAATAGGTTGTGCTACAATTAAATCTCATCTTAAAACCAAGGAGGCCATGATGAAAAAAGTTAATATGACAGCATGTTGGGCACTCTTAGGTCTGCTAAAGTAAATACAGACTCTTGCCCTTTTATTATTTTAATTTTCAAAGGGAAAAAATAAATGACATTGAAAAAAACTGATGTGCAATCTTTTGCAAAGACAGAGTTACGATCTTATGACTTAAGCGAACTCTCTGTATGTAAAGAAGAGGCACTAAGAGAAATTGAAAAAGATATTCAAAGTGAATGGGATGAACTTAATGATCCTTCTGTAATGAAGGCCCGTTTTGAACATTTTAAAGTAGAGGGAACAACTCCTGAATCCTATCGTGAATCTTTTAAAGAAATCGATGAAAAGCGGTTAATGCTTTATGGTATTCGCCATTTTGGAGGAGATAAAAATCTACCTTTTGTTCAAATGAGATTGAATTTTCAACCTAAAGATAAAAGCGAAGTGAAGCGCCTTTATGACTCGATAAAATTTGAGTTAGAAGTTTTTAAACCTCAGAAAATATCACTCTATTCGAGTGTTGAAAGTGATTGTGATTTATTCGGATCGACATTTCTTGTCGCCAAGTCGATTGATTGCTTAAACTTAAGGCCGTGGTCGAGTGAAAATGAAATTCAGTTTAAGAAGATAGAAGATGATTCTTATTATGAATGGTTTAAACTAGGCTATCGTTCTTTTCATCGCTTAAATCCTCATCTTGAAAAGAAAGTCCCCTTGAACTCTATAGAAACGATGAGTGAATCAAAAGATGAAGGGCTTTTGTATCAAGCCTTTTATCAAGGTGAATTAATGGGACTTATCGCCGGACTTAGAAGTTCTTTTCTTGGTCATGACGGAATGTATTTCAATGAAATCTTCATTGATCAAAAGTGGAAGGGAAAGGGACTTGCAAAAGCAATCCAAAGAAAATTCATCTCCATAACTTGTAAAGGACATGAATATATTTGGGGAACGATCGATTATTCAAATCAACCCTCTTTTAAAACAGCACTTTCTAATGGAAGAAAGCCTATTCGTTATGAATGTTTTTATAATCTAGATTAACAAAAAAAAAGGGAGCAAATGCTCCCTTTGTTATTTTAGAATTGGCACTGAGTATTTGCAGTCGCGTGTACGAGTGGATCAATATATGGGTTATTTGCATAAACATAACCGTTAATACACTGACCAGGGTAAACGACACCACTTTGCATACCATTAAACCAGAATCCTCGTGAACTAACACCTCTTACTTGCATGCTACAAAAGATAGGTCTGTGATAAGAGAAGTTACATGCTTCACAAACAGCATTAACGCCACCATTTACCCAACAATTTGCTCTTAGATTAACTGCGTACGTAGAAACACTTAGAAAAAGCGTTGCTAATAGAACTTTAATTTTCATCATCATGTGTCCTTGGTGAAAAGGTTAGTACGAGTGATCTATAAAGAATTATGTGGAGTGTAAAGGGGAGAATCGAAAACGAATGATAAGTGTTTGATATAAGGTTTAGTATTTTACTTTTTGACGATTTTTCTTAATCTCTGATTTGTTTTTCTTACCAGTAAGCCTTCTTTTAATAGAGCCCTTAGTTGGTTTGGTCGCAACTCTTCTTTTTGGTGGCCTTTCAACATTTGCAAGCATCACATGAAGTTTTGAAATGGCATCATCAATATTCATTTGCTGGCTACGATGTTTTTGACTGACAATTTTAACGAGCTTTTCTGCCGTAATATAGCGAGAATATTCATTTTCAAATCGCTTCTTTACAGCTGCAGAAAGAGATTTTGAATTTTTGTAATCCCAAGTTAGAGTTACCTTTGTATTAACCTTATTAACATTTTGTCCTCCTGCTCCTGAAGAGCGGGAGAATGATAATTGAAATTCCTCATTTGGGATTCGAATACTCATGTTAATCTAAGATCTCTTTTACTCGGCCCACATCTCCGCTTTCTAGGCGAACCTTGATACCATGAGGATGGTAATCCGACTTTGTCAGAATATCTTTGACGATACCTTCAGTTAAATTACCAGTGCGTTGATCCTTTTTAAGGACGATGCGAACTTTCTCGCCAATTTCAATATGATCTCTTACGTTTCCTTCCATTTGCTTATCTTAGCATAGCTTGGGGATATTTAGGGGCATATATGAATATTGTAGTTGGTATTAGAAATCTAAGTTAAGCTTTTGATCGTTTTCGAGGAGTTCTTTCATTGGTGATTCTAAGCTAGATTGAGAAGTATTCTGCGTCAAATGCCTTTCTGGTGTTTGGGGTTTTCTTAGAATTAGTTTTTGATGATTTTAAGCTAGTTCGAGAAGTATTCTGCGGCTCCCTTCGTGGTCGCCTCCGAAGTTGTTCAGCGTCAAATGCCTTCCTGGCATTTGACGCTTCCAAAAAAAAGCAGAGTGGGTTAAACTCTGCTTTTAATATGATTTTCCCCGAAGGGATTGTCATCGAAGTGAATGTCTGAAAAGAATGGGGTGCTCAACCGACACTATAAATACATTTTTTCAGCCCGTCGAAAGCACCATCATCATTAACCTTAGATCAAATATACTATATAAATCCAAGGCTTACCTTCATCAGAAATATATTGTCGAAGGCCTGTCGTGTCAACAGATTGCAGATAACGCAGGATGTGCAAGAACTTCAGTTTTAAAATTTCTCAAAGAGTATGGATTCGAAACTTATAAGCCAGGATCAAATCGTAACAGAAAGCGAGGCCTAGCTTATGGTCAGCATTCAGATGAACGAAGTCACAAACGTGAGCTAGAGAATATCAAGAAGATGAGAGAGCTGAGGGATAAGGGTTTCAGTTACGAGAAAATAGCCAGTGTTTTTAATTCAATGAAGGTACCGACAAAGACTAGAAGGGGTAAATGGCATCGAAAGACTATACACCAAATACTAAACTGATTTTTGGCCCGACGCTTTATAATTTTTGTGATAAATAAATCTTGGTTTGAAAAGGACAGCTTATGAATCAAGATTGGTATGACTTTAAAGATATAAAAAGAAGAGACTTTTCCAGGGCAGTATGGATTCCATTAAGGGCAATCCACACTCCTATCAAAGAAGGAAAGCATGGCTTCCTTGGATATAAGAGTGAGATTTTTCACAGCACATCTGTTGCTTTTTCAAATGATGATTTAGAAGCTTCAAAAAAAATGGACTGGGATAGCATGGGACTATTTCGAAACCATGCTAGTTATTATGAAGACGGTAAATATTATCCCAGTGATCAATTTAATGAAGATATATATACGGAAGGAACTTTAGTTGGAATTAATTTAGTCATTGAGCAAGAAATAAACCCTGTCGATGGTACTATTTGGCATTTAAATCAAGACCTAGTAACTGCATTAAACTTATTGAGAGAGGGTGATGTTTGGGTTCGTCCAGAAGAAGATTATGAAGTAGTAGTGAAGTTGACTAGAGATACAGAAAACAGACCTGTTTTAATAGAAATAAAATCCAAGTTCTTAAAAGATTACTTATGTGCAAGAAATATGAATCTTACGATATGTTCATTTAGAAGCAGATCAACGGTTGAAATGGATAGAAGTAAGGTTGATTGGACTGAAGATTACCCTTCTGAAGTAGAAGGTTTAAGTAAGTGGAATGGTAGAATTTCTGAAATTCATGAAGGTGGTAATCTTTTCGGAGGGTCAATGGCTGTGTTCCATGTAAGTAGGACTGATGTTGACCCTGAAGAAGAGGTACCAATTCTTCCTCATCCAACTGAAGGTGAGTTCGAATCGAATTCCTTTACTAAGAAGTTTGAAGGGCAAAAACTCTTTTATATTGAGGGAGAGTTTAGGCGTACCGAAATTATCGAAATGGGAAATGAAAGCCCTAGAGTTAAGAAAGAAGATGATGAAGTAAATATTGAGTACATAGTTGAAGGCTCTGGAGAAAAGCTTAAATCTAAAGACTTGAGAGATAGTGGTCGTTGGCTTTGGTTTAAGCCCGAAGTTATTTCGAGTCTATTAGCAAAAAGAAACTCTAAATTAGAGTGGTATACGGCTAAAACAGGCTCAATTACAGCTAATCCACATAGTATGAGAGTTGTATTTGGAATTAATTCGTTAGGATTAGTAAATGTTTATGCAAAAGATATTTCGTATCAATCAGAATGGGAGCAACAAATTTGGTCTTCTTATAATATTGTACCAGATGGCGGAGTTTCTAAGGAACTACAAGACTCACAAGTGCATGCAGATCCTGCTAATACTCAAGCTCCAGAGAGTTTTCTTCTAAAGGGTCTAGAGCAATTAAATTATTTATCAGATAAATTATTTAACTTTCAGTTGGTAAGAGATCATGAGCAGCTGGTTGATATAGCAAAGAAAACTCACCGATTTAGAGTTACAAATCAAAACGAGCTTTATGCATTGGCAAAAGATGTCGCTAGATTAACAGCTGATAGCTTTAATACTTCTGAAGTTCACAAGCTAATTGAATTGAAAAAAGGTGAGAAACCAGGTTCATTAAAATCAGTAGAAAGACTATTAGCCATTTCTGTAGGTGATGAAAGGGCTAGAGAGATAATGGGCCCTCTAGTAGGTGCTTATGAGTTAAGGCATGGAGATGCACATTTACCAGGATCTGATATAGATAACTATCTAGAATTGGTAGCTGTTAAAAAAGAGATGCCTCTCGTTGAACAAGGGTTTTATTTACTAGCGAGTTGTATAAATTCTATTTATCAAATTTTAGGTGTTCTTGAGTCTCGTGGTGAATAAGAAAAGTTTTGCTGAAACATTTCCCGAATTAATTAAAGAATGGCATCCAACAAAGAATGGAGACCTTACGCCTTATGATGTAACACCATACTCCGATAAAGTGATTTGGTGGACTTGTCCTAAAGGGGAGGATCACATTTGGAAGGCCGCTGTAAAGACAAGAAGTAAAGGTCATGGATGTGGGGTTTGTTCAGGTAGAGTTGTTATTAAGTCTAATTGTTTGGCTTCGCTAAATCCCAAATTAGCTAAAGAATGGCATCCAATCAAAAATGGAGAGTTAACCCCAAAAGATGTTATCCCAGGTTCATACAAGAAAGTATGGTGGAAGTGCCCTAAGGGAGATGATCACGTTTGGGAATCTAGAGTTGAGGATAGAAATAAAGGTAATGGATGTCCAATCTGTTCAAATCGTAAAGTCGTTAAATCAAATTGTTTGGCAACTACAAATCCAAAGTTAGCAAAAGAATGGCATAAAACTAAGAATAAAGAATTAACCGCAAAAGATGTAACGGCTCAATCTAGTAAAAGAGTTTGGTGGAAATGTCCAAAGGGAGATGATCATGTTTGGGAAGCAAAGATTATTGCGAGGAATAAGGGGATAGGTTGTCCTATTTGTTCTGGTCATAAAGTAGTAAAGTCTAATAGTTTAAAGTATCTAAATCCAAAACTAGCTAAACAGTGGCACCCAACCAAAAATGAAGACTTAAAACCAACTGATGTTACACCGAACTCTGGTAAAAAGGTTTGGTGGAAATGTCCCAAAGGTGAGGATCATGAATGGCAAGCATACGTTGCCGCTAGAAATAAAGGAAGTGGCTGTCCAATATGTGCAAACCAAAAAGCTGTAAGGTCTAATTCTTTAGGTACTGTTAATCTAGAATTGGCAAAACAGTGGCATCCAACGAAAAATGGAAGTCTAACTCCATTTGATGTTCTTCCTAGTGCTAATAAGCTAATTTGGTGGAAGTGCCCTGAGGGAGATGATCATGTTTGGAGAGCAAAGCTTAATAATAGGGTTAATGGAAAGGGATGTCCTATTTGTTCAGGTCACAAGGTTGTTGAGTCAAACAGCTTGGCGACATTATACCCTGATGTTGCAAAACAATGGCATCCAACAAAGAACGGTAGGTTAACCCCTAAAGATGTTCCAGGTGGTACAGCTAAAAAAGTATGGTGGAAATGTCCAAAGGGAGATGACCATGAATGGCAGGCAACAATCTTACATCGGACTAGAGGAACAGGTTGTCCAAAGTGCAATCCTGCTTATTCAATCCCTGAACTAAGAATCTTTTGTGAATTGAAATCTCTATTCAATGATGTTCACCATAGAGCAATAGTATCAGGCTATGAAGTAGATATTTACATTCCAACGATAAAGTTCGGAATTGAATACGATGGAGTTTATTGGCATGCTGATAAACACGATAAAGATGTTCAGAAGAATAAGAATTTAGCTAATGAGATATTCCTTTTAAGAGTGAGAGAGGAAGGCCTACCTCTTTTGTCTAAGTCAGATATCCAGGCAAAGAAAAGAGAAATTAGCTTAGAGATTGTTAAAAGCATCTTGAAGGTGATTAAGGCTAAAGTTAAAAACATATCACCTAAATTAGAAATCAAAATCAGTAACTACATGAACGAGAGTGATTGGGTTGCAAGTGATCTTTTTAACGAGCTTTATACCAAGCGTAAGCATGTTGCATTTGAGAAGTCTTTATCATTTCTGTTTCCAGATATTGCAAGAGATTGGCATCCTACAAAAAATGATTTACTGCTACCTGAATATTTTACGCCAGGTTCTGGAAAAGTTGTTTGGTGGAGAGGAAAGTGCAAGCATATTTGGCAGGACTCAATTAATCATCGAACAAGTGGTAGATGCTGTCCTAAATGTAGATATAAGAGGACTAGTGAAACTTGGAAAAAGAAGAATGCAAAGAAAAACAGTCCTCAATTAGAATTAAATTTGAAATAATTTAAGGTAAGCCAAACGTAGACCTTAAATCGTTTATAAGGCTTTGAGCGTTTATAACTTTATTGATGCTTTGATTGCCGTTTTGAATATTTTGATCCCAGTGTACCCATCCGTCATATTGACTAAAAGTGACTCCTGACAGACCTGAGGCATGAGTTGAGTGATTCCAGCCAGACAGCATTGAGAATGGTACTATGAAATTCTGATTATCAAGTTGCTTTTGTCTCCAATTTATAAATTCATCCCAAGTTTCATCATAAAATAAACCAGCCGTTTTTAAATTTGCCTCAAGACTTGCTGCCTTTACTACACCTTTACCTGTTATTAATGTAGAGCTCTCATAGATAAAACAGTCAACTTCTCCGGATGTTATCACACCTCTGTGAAGATAACCTTGTTCATTTAGAAGTCGTGAAAGGATATTTACTCTGTAAAAAAATGCTAGCTTAGCAGCAGCTCTAGTTTTAGGTAAGTTCTTCTCAGATAATATTAGAGCATCTCCAACAATTGAATATTGGATAGCACTATTAGGTGTACCTATTAAATTCCCATTTTGATCTATCGGCCCGGTACAGGATGCCTCTGAGGCACAATTTAATGCAGTATGAACTGCAGCTACAATTTGAGAGTGTGACAGTCCTCTTACTCCTAATAAGTCTATCCAACATATTGAACAGTCAGTCATGCTATAAGACTGAAATGGAGCAGCTGAATTAGAGCGGATAAAATTGTTATATCCAAGCGATTTGGGACTGTATTTTGGCACTATCTCTCCTTATGTTGTGTTTTATGTCTCAAAACGATCATTGAGTTTTTGGGACACCTTAGAAGAGCCCTCTTTTAGGAGCTTGCTTCTAAAATCAAAAAAAATAAAAGAAATTATAACTATGATGCTTATTGCAAGATAAAGATGCCCATAGATTCCTGGAATATGTCTTATTCTGGCATAAGGGAAGAAGTCCCAAGCTAAATGACTCGCAAGGCCTATCCCAAAAATCCAGTTTAAATAACTTGTGAATAAGTTTCTTTTTTTTCTTAGATATAAAGCTATAGCAATTACAGGAATAAATGAATGAGTTAAGGGGCTTCTATGCCAATGAATAATCCAATCTATATCTGGGAACCAAGAACCAATATATATAGTAAAGAAAGTCATTAAGTAGAAATGAAGGGGATTTATATTAACCTTTGACTTAATTTTTTGAAAAATATTTTTTCTTTTGTTCAAAACTAATATTATGGCAATTGAAACAAGGAAAGCTGCAACTGCTGCAATTAGATGCTCAATCCGGTCTCTAGTTGTAAAGTTCTTCAAGAGTGCAAAGAACAAAAGAGCATGAAAAATATTTAAATTCCACTTGTCCACAAACTTCATATTTTATAGTTCTTATATATCTCAGTTAAACTATCATTTTGATTTTTAGACAAATCTTTGGGGCTCCACTCGTTATAATTATTTAAAACGGGTCTTCTCGGTTCGCAGTGGAAACCTTAATACAAGACTAGCTTACCCCACAAAATAAACATGGATATTCTCGTTTAAAATAGTTTTGCGACAAACAATTTTTTACGAAGGAAATACCCATGCTTGAGAATAAGTTTAACAAATTTTTGTCTTTACCAGAAGTCAAATTTATCAAAAAACGTAACCTCAAAAATCATACAATTGAATTTGAGGCCATTAAGCAATCGACTTTTGAAGTCTGCCCAAAATGTGCAACAAAGTCTTATAAAATTTATGATCATGTCTTTGTAAACATCAAAGATACACCTATTCGTGACAAACAGGTTTTCCTCAAAATTAGAAAGAGAAGGTTTAAATGTCCTAACTGTTCTTCAGTATTTCGAGCGGCAGTACAAGGTATTGTAAAGGGCTTTAGAAGCACACAAAGATTTAGATCTCACATTAGATGGTGTGCTTCTAATTTCACTGATTTAAAGAGTGTACAAAACAAGTGTAAATGCTCCACTTGGATGATTTACAAAGCCTATTATGAACAGCTCAACTTAGAGGTCAAAAAACTAGATTATCCATGGCCAAAAACAATTGGGATCGATGAACATTCTTTTGTTCGAAACACAAAAACTCACTTCAAAGAATTTGCTATGATCTTTGTCGACTTCAATAATGATAGAGTTCGTGATGTCGCTCTAGGACGATCTTATGATGAACTAGCAAACTCTCACATTATGAATATCAAAGGCCGTGAGAATGTTAAAAATGTTGTCATTGATATGTCTTCTACATTTAAAAAATTTGCTCGATCTCACTTTCCAAATGCCACAATCACAGTTGATAAATTTCATGTGATTAAGCTTTTTAATCATCACTTAAATACAATAAGAATTGAGACAATGAAGCATCGAGTATTTGAAAAGAGTCGAAATTCACCAATGCGAAGACTTTATCTAACAAACAGAAGTCGTCTTAATCGCTCTCAGCGTAATATTGTAGATCACATCAATTGGATGTTTGGTGAACTAGGAAAGATTTACGAGTTCAAAGAGCAGATGCTTAAAATTTACAATATGAAAGGTAAGAAAAGAGCTGAGAAGGCTTACATTAAACTATTTTAGAACCAGGATCACCAATGGAAAGACCGAAGGGTATAACCGTAAGGCCAAGCTAATTCAAAGAAAGGCATACGGATATCGAAAATTTGAAAATTATAGACTTAAGTTGATTTACGACTGTCGATAGTCTGAGATTTAAAATTGTCTATTTAGCATGAATTATAGAATTCAAGTGGAGAGGTGCATTTAAAGTTAAAAATATTTAATAAGAAAAACGATACTTAAATTACTAACGGAAAAATTATTGAAAATGAGAATGTTCAAGTTAATTTATTAGAGGCTTGTTTTGTTATTCTTCCACTGTCTACCGAGTACTTCCCACAAATAGAGTTTTACTCACTAGAGACTGGTATTAGTGAAGGTTGGATTAAGACAAGTATTCTCAGGTAGTAGAAAGAAGTTCCAGAATTGTTTAGTCACAGAATCTAAATAGCTCTCAAAAAGAGATGAGAAAATGTTTATTTAAGGGCTTTATATATTTTTTCTAAGAATTCTTTTTTAACTTCATTTGGGTTAATAGCATAACTTTGAAGTAATATAGTTTCTATCGATTCTGAGTTCTTTTGAATCTCATTTTTAATTTCATCTGGTGAGAAATTTGATAGTAAAGATTTAAGCTTGTTCATTCTTTCTGTACTTAAAACTTTCTCAACTGTTTTTTGGGATTCTTTTGTGAATTTGCCGAGATTGAAGATATATTCAGCAATAGTCCAGAAATGGAGATCATTTTTAACATTTTGCTTTTCTAGTTCTTCTACTATTCTAATTTCTTTATCAAAATCATTCATAACTTTTGAATCGACGCTTTTCACATCAAATCTTCTGTGGTCCTCTGGATAATTCAAAAAAAAGTCACTTGCTGAAAACCAGATTAATGCTCTAGATCTAAGAACCATAGACGGGTGAGTAGATTGATTATTTTTTATATTTGCTACTTCTAGAAACTTTTTCATTTGTGAAATAAATTCACTAACGTTGAAGGTTAAATGTCTTTCGTCTAGACCAGACGTTGTCTTGAGGAGTGCTCTAAAGGCGACGTCGAGAGATCCAGCACATAAAAGTCCAACACGATCCGCAGATATTTCTTGAGATTGTGATTGCCAATATTGCTCTGGTTCAAAAACACCAGAGTGACCAAGAAGAAAATGTCCAATCTCATGGCCAATGACAAACTTCAATTCTTCGATAGATAATAAATTTACTATTCCTGATGTGAGCCGCAATATACATTCGTTCTCGCTTCCTAGAAAACATTCTGCTTGGATTTCAGGGGAAGAATAAACAAAAGTTTTGACTGATTCTTGAGGGATTTTTAAAAGTGTTTTGATATCTGAGATACATTTCCCAAGGTAAAGAGTAGAGACTTCAGTAATTTCCATACCTGTTTTATAGAGAACATTTTTAATGTTATCGAAGTCCCTAAGTGAATAATTCTTCATTGAGTTGGATTGAGCATCTTTACAGAATCTAAGGGCATTCGCTAAATTTCTAGCTTCTGTAAGTCTATGCGGCACGGTTATTTCTTGCCTCTGCTATTAGATCTAGCATTTTTTGTGCGTTCTCTCTTTCTTCACCTTCTGGTAGAGTGTTTAAACGACTATTCCACTTTTGAAACTCTCTTCTTAGATGGCTATTAATCTCATCTGGAGTCATGCTTTCATTTATCCCAAGGAGTTCTTCAACTGATGCACCACCAATAGCATTTGAGTCAAGGCCAACAAGTCTCTTATCTTTAATCTTTTCAATCTCTTTAAAGTCTAGTTTAAGAGTTTCTGAAATTTTTCTAATCATTGAGGCTTCTTCAGTTTCTATCTTTTTGTCTGCAGCAACGACATCATAACAAAGTTCTACTGCCTCATATTTATAACTATCATTATCAATCTCATTCAAGGTCGCACAAATATCAGATACAGAGAGTTGACCATTTTGATGTTGAGAGTATGCTTCTTTAAATGTTTGATTAAATAAAGCCTTCATATCTTCAAATTGGAAATCAGAGTAGAAACAAAGAGTTTGATACATCCATTTCTTAATTGATAGTCCTTCTTCTTCGTTAAATTCATTGTCAGATAGAGCAGCGAAAACTCCTAGTTTAATTATCGAGCAATGAGCTTTGATACGATTTTCTTGCTCTTCTCTATAGCCAGCATAGATCATATTGTGCTGAAACTCTTGTCCCTGAATCCAAAGAAGTCCTTTTTGATCGTTTCCATGATACCCAAGGCGGATAGTGGGAGGGTTTTCTAAGTCGACAAGTCTAAGAAATACAGATAACTTTCTATTTCCTTTATATGCAGTTTCTAAAAACTCTGGAAGAAATCCTCCGACTTTAGTCCAGCTAGGGAAGCCAAATTCAGGTTTCATTTGACCCATAGGAACTACAGCTTGAAAAGCCGCTGTATCAGGTTCTCTATAATCTTCAAGTACTGATAATACAGGAAGAGACTCCTCCTCAGTGGTATCTAGAACAGATATTACCAAAGCCGCATTCTTTGGTGAGGTTATGGGAAATCGACCTTTTACTTCAATAGATTTCACCTTTAAGTTATTTTTCTCACCATTCTCAAAAGGTTGGTCGACTAGTCTCATCTGGAAATCTTCCATTCCAAAAAATGAAGCATTTAAATTATCTTTAAAATTTCCCTTTCCTGTTACTGTCCTGCCTGCAGCACTAACTCCGCTTACTATAAATCTCCACGCAAGTTGAATTAGGAACCAGGCTATAATAACACCTATCCATGCTAGTATTTTTTCCATTAATATTACTCCACCAAGAATTTATCTATTTTGTTATCATCGAAGTTCTCTGTTGAGACCATCGTGAGATCTACTGACGTTTTTTTTCCAGTAGCTACATCGACAAAAGAACATTGCATAATTTGATTTTCATCATAAGAAAATGTTACATCAATCTTTTGTCCTTCTGGTCTATTTGGAGGTAGCTCTAGGTTTCCTTCCCAGATGATCTTTACAAACTTTGGATCTGTCTCAATAGTAGAAGATTCTGTAACCTTACAGTTAACACCTGTTTGTCCTTCATGTGTTGTGTAGAAAGATTGTGTAACTGAACATGGAATTTTATGTCCTTTAGGTATCAGTGTGGTATTTTTCAGAACAATATCATCTCTCGCAGCATCTCTCGTGAGGGTAATAGTTCCGAAGCACTTATTAGTTGTTTCACTAATTTTAATTTTTTCAACACTTTCTTTTTGCCCAGGCGATAGTTTAGTTCTATCCGCTCTGTAAGTAGCATATATGGCTGCCCCTAGGGCTACAACTTCATCAACGTTTGCTGTAGATGTTGGTTCTTTGCCAAATACTTTTGTAACTACTTCCTTAATTGCAGGGACCCTTGTTGATCCTCCTGCAAGAAAGATTCCTTTTAATTGTGATGTTTGGATCTTGGCTTCATCTAGGGCAGACTCACACAAAAGTTCTATTTGTGCTAAAAGGGACTTTATTTTTTCTTGGAAATCATTTCTACTTACTTCAACACTAATTCCGTTGATTTTTTGCTTAGTTGTTTCCTTTATTGTTAAGTGCTTTTTAGCTTTTTCTGCTTGCACTAATGATATTTCTTTTGGATCGAGATCATTTCCTGATATTGCCTTATACTTTTCACAAAGAAGATCAATAACTGCTTTGTCAAAGTCATCTCCGCCTAGTCTAGAAACTCCGTCTGAAGATAAAACTTCAACATTTTTCCCATGAGCTTGGATTATTGATACATCAAAAGTTCCACCACCAAGATCAAAGACGGCATATATTCCATCAAGGTCCTCTCCTGTTTTATATGCGTAATAAAGTGCAGCAGCTGTTGGCTCGTTAATAATATTCTTAATTTTTAAGCCAGCCTTTTTAGCAGCAAGCATTGTTGCTTCACGAGCTTCATGTGCAAAGTTTGCAGGTATTGTTACGACAGCTTCCTCAATTTCACCAATTTGCGATTCAACTTCTTTCACAATTTTTTTCAAAACAAATGAACTAAGCTCAGTAGGTGTAAATTCTTTACCAGAAAGGTTAATGGTTTTGTTTGTGGTCCCCATTATTCTTTTAAATCGTGAAGCTCCTTTCTCTGGAGAGCTTTCCCAAGTATCTAAGGCATGTGCTCCAACTTCAATTGTGTCACCATCAACTACCACGCAAGAAGGGATAATATTATTACCTTCGCTATCTCTTACAATTACAGGTCGTCCTTCTACATCTACAGTTGCCGCAGCAGAAAACGTAGTTCCTAAATCAATTCCAATAAATTTTGCCATAAAATTCCAGCCATAATGGTTGTAACCATTCAAAATATTATAATTATTATGATTCAAATTCTAATCGGAATAAAAAGGTCTTTTATTTAGCGATTTCTTGCTCTATTTTATAAGTTAATGAAAGTACGATTAGTCTTGCTTCTCAATTAATTTTTCAATAGAGCGTGATGCGGGGTTATCTAGGGCCTTAAGGTTCATAGTATAGAATCTAATTGTGGTACTTATGTTCTTATGTCTTGCTAGTTGTTGAGGATTTCCTGGTTCTATTCTCTCTATTTTAATCCCAAGTCTCATCCACCAAACAGAAAGTTTTGTAAGATTATAAAACGAAGCTCCACTAGCAAATGGAACACCATTATCAGTTCTAATTGCATCAGGTAAACCAAACTCTTCAAATGCTCTTGTAAACGTTTCAAAGGCAAAGACTTCATTTGTTCCTTGGGATTTATATCGTTTTCTACCTTTACGATGTTTAACAAGTCCATTTCTATCTAGTACTGCATGGATAGTACTTGTTGCTGGAACTTTTACATCTGGGAACTTCTTTATTATTTTTTCTCTTATTTTGGGAGCACTCCAGTTTGGGTACTCTCTTTTTAAGCTTAAAATTAAAGCTTCAACCTCAATGGGAAGAGAATTAGCATAACGGTGAGGTGTTCTCTTTTGCTCAACTTGGGCCATTTCTCCAAGCTTCTTGTAACGGTTCTAGATCTTGTATCCTGTTGGCCGTGTTATCCCGAACTTACGACACAAAGGTGCCATTTTTTCGCCTTCAAGCAATCTAGCAACAAACTGTAATTTTTGATCCATAACTCTACACTCCATCCATGGCATAGTTACAACCTCCTGTTATAAGAAGATTATAACCGACCATTTCATTTAAAAGTGTAAACTATGTCTCCGGAATGGACCTATTCTGCGGCTCCCTTCGTGGTCGCCTCCGAAGTTGTTCAGCGTCAAATGCCTTCCTGGCGGTTGGTGTATTTCATGGAATTAGTTTTTGAATTTGGTTGGTCGGTTCGAGAAGTATTCTGCGGCTCCCTTCGTGGTCGCCTTCGAAGTTGTTCAGCGTCAAATGCCTTCCTGGCATTTGCCGCTTCCAAAAAAAAAGCAGAGTGGGTTAAACTCTGCTTTTAATATGATTTTCCCCGAAGGGATTGTCATCGAAGTGAATGTCTGAAAAGAATGGGGTGGCTGAAGGGGCTCGAACCCTCGACCAATAGAATCACAATCTACTGCGCTACCAACTGCGCCACAGCCACCACAATTCAATTCGTAAAGACTTTATAAAGCTTTCCAGAACACTAGTCAATATGGGATTTAAAAATTGTGTAAATATGGGTCAAAAGCGGTGGATTTTTTTGACGTTTGGCGCGTCAAAGGGCTAGAATATTAGGGAATATGGAGAAAATCTCTTCAATCCCAAGGAAGGTGGAATTATGAAGACAACAAAAGTTATTTCTATTGTGGCCGCTATGGCAGCCAGTGCTAGTTCTCTAGCTGTTGGGATGGGTTATTCAACATTCCCACTAATGTCTAATACGAAAATGCTATCGACTGAAGCGACAGGGATCACTTCTTCTGGTGGTGGTGTAGGAGCACAGGTTCGTTACACTTATAAAATGAATCAAATGCTTACTTTTGACGGAGGTCTTGCCCTTAATGGTGGTGAGAGAGACGGGTCAATTTTTGCATCAGCTGACTACGAAATTTTTCCTGATTTTATGAATCAACCACGTGTTTCTTTGAAAGCACAATTTGAAAACTCTAAAGAATTTGAGACGAGAAAGAACTCTTTTACTTTCGCTCCTCAAGTATCTAAAGGGTTCAGTTTCTGGGGTAAAGAAGCGTATCCGTATGCTTCACTTCCGCTAGGACTGAAACTTGATACGAAAGAAAAGTCTTACGAGAGCACTCTTTCAGCTAACGTAGGGATTAATGGACATCTTCCAATTGAAGGTTACCAACACCTACTTGGAAACGCAGAAGTTCAAGTTGATCTTAAAGACTCATTCACTGCTTTTGTATTCGGTGTTTCATTTCCAATTAACTAATTCGTAAGTAGGGTCAGTTTAACTGGCCCTCTTTTTTGGACTAATCCATGATTCCTAGTATTGTATTCTCTGATTTTGATGGCACTCTTACTCATCACACTGATTTTACGAAAGACTTCTTTTCAATTCTTGAGATACTAGAAAAGAATTCCATTCCACTGGTTATTGTGACGGGAAGGTCTATTTCATGGGGACACTTTCTACTGACTCACTTCTCTAATCTCAATCATGTCATTTGTGAGGGCGGAGGAGTTATCGTTGGAAGAAAGAAAGGGAATCATCTCTACAACGACTACCTTGTAGAAGAGAAAGATCGAACAAGGCTTAGAACATTTTCAAAAGCACTTCTTAAAAAGTTTCATGGACTTGAGCTTACAATTGATTCAATTGGAAGGCGTACTGATAGGGCCATTGAACTTGATGATTTAACTGAAGATCTTGAGCGCATGAAAGAGATCAAAGCGTTCATGGAAAAAGAGAAGATCAATTACTCTCAATCCAATGTTCATTTGAATTTTTGGTGTGGAGAAGTTTCAAAGTATAAAGCTGTTGTTGAGTTTATGAAGAGAAATTATTCCAGTATTTCTCTCGATCAAACAGTTTTCTTTGGAGACTCTCTTAATGATGAATCGATGTTTAAAAATCTTTCCAACACAGTTGGTGTTTCCAATATTAAATCCGTTCTTAAAAAACTAGAGTATGAACCATCTGAAATTTTAGTTGGTGAAGAAAATGAAGGTCCAAAGGGAGTTTATAACTACCTTAAGTCCTCATTGAAATAATTTACTGATTAAGATATTCATCAATACCATCTGAGAGCTTTTCTTCTAGTTCTGATATTGGCATTTCTATATTTTGTTCAAGCCATGCTTTTAAATCTAGTGGGATATGAGATTTGAAAATTCTTTCTTCACCTTTATAAGGAATCTTTATGGCCATGGCATGTAGAGCATGACGAGTAATCTGCATGAGATCGTGATCTTCAGTGCTCGCTATTTGATCCTTGAAACGTTGAAACATTTTAAATCCACCGAGATACATTTTATCCCCCAAAAGTGGAAGACCTTGAACCATGGCATGTACACGAATTTGATGCTGGCGACCTGTTTGTGGGAAGGCCAGTCCAATAACGTACTTTCCTTCTTGATGAATGATGTGAAAGAGTGTTCTAGCGTGCTTCCCATCACTTGAATCTTCAGGATAGTGATTGATGAGAACTCTTTTAAGTCCTGTCTTAGTTGCAGAACCAAGTCTTTCATTGGATTCAAATTTAATTTCACCGTTATACTCTTCATTGGCAATTGCGATGAAGAAGTAACACTTTCTTACGCGATCATAGAGAAAGTGATCCGTCATAATTGTGGAGATTTTTGGATTTCTACCCATGACGAGGATTCCCGATGTTTCACGATCGAGTCTATGCACAGAGTGAACAGTCTTTTGATAGCGTCCTTCCATGACAACAGTTGCACAATTAAATAAGTGGCGACCTGTTGGGTGAGTGGACATGTAGGCTGGTTTTGAGATAACTGCGAGATCATCATCTTCAAAAACAATTTCAGGATCTTTGTCGAGCTCTAGTTTTTCTCCATTCCAGTACTCGTCTTCAACGCCTTCATCACGCATGGTGATTTGAATATGCTCTCTATGGTGCACGAGAGTTGAAGGGCGATTGTTTCCCGGGCGTCCTAGAATTTGGATGCTCTTGTCTTTGATACGCTTTTTAATTTGCTGTCTCGACCAACTAGGAAGGAAGGTTTGCATGAATTGGTCGAGGCGCATGAAATGTTGCTCTTCCTCGACCGAATAAATTGCGTAATATAAATCTGTTCCGAAGTGTTTTTTTACAATGCCCATTTATTTGTACTAATAACGTTCTTTTATTATGAACTTTATTAGCTGAAGTGCACCGTTTTGTGAATAACCATATTTCGTTGTGAGGTTTTCTAACACTGTAAGGATCTGTTTTCTGCTATCTTCTGTAAGAAGAGTCTGCTTTTTCTCTTCTTTACCACTCATTTCCGCCTCATAGAAAACAAGATTTTTCGAGATCTCGACAATGGCCTTCTTTTGTTCGTTGCGAAAGCTCTCTTGTAGGCGATCGACAACTTCAGGGAAGATTTCTTTGTAAATAATCTTTGTTCCTGGATTGTCGAGATAAAATGCACCAAGTTTAGAGATGAGGTGAGAACGGAACTTCATCGCATCTTCTTTGAGATTGATATTTGATTCGAATTCCTTGATGAAATATTCATCACACTCTTCATACTTGCCAGTGATTGAGTTTTTAATTTTTTCACCTTTAATCATGGCATTGATATTTTCAATATAGCGTCTTAAATAATCTTCATAAGAGCGATCATCAATGAGGCCTAAACTAGAACGTAACTCTCTATCGAAGAGATCGAGCATTTCGTCTTTAATTAGATCAATGAACTTCGCTGGGTTGTGAAAATCTCCATGAGGAGTCATATTGAGAAAGTCGTAGTCGTTCTTCTTTTGAATAACTCTTTCTAGATATTTGAAAACTTCTACGAAAGTAACAGTGTCATTTAGGCTAGATAAGCGATAGATGATGTTTTTGATATCGCGTGGAGAAATACCAAATTTACCTTCGTATAGATTTTCAAATTCAAATTCATTTTTAAGTTCATCACTTCCATGCTTTAGGATCTGCTTGCTTTCAATATCAAAGCGATCAGGGAGTTCTCCTCCACTAAGAATGTGACATTTTTCTAGTGGATTTAAGCTTGTGACAATATCTGTTAACTTTTTATCTTTGTAGTGTTTTCCCATCGGAGAGCGAAGTCTCGTCATGACGGCAAACATACACAGTGCTTTTAGAGAGTAAGGTTCAAAATTAGTTCGCTCCTTTAAGCGAGAAACCTGTTCTTCGTATATTTTTTCCTCTTCTTTGTAATCGAGTAGGTATGGGACACGAATAAAGTTAAAGCGACCTTTGAAAGAGTTAAAGTCTGGGTGTTGCTTAAAGGCCTGAAGGTGAATTTCATTGGATGTTCCGACAAAGAAAATATCAAGCTCTGTTAGGATTCCCATGAGATTAACGTTCTTCGTTTCCATTGTTTGAAGAAGATATTTGAAAGTATCCAGAGGTCGCTTTAGAAGATCTGAGTATTCTAGGATTCCTCTATTCGCAGAAACCGCTTCTCCTTGCATTGAAAAGAGGTTTAGGGACTGAAGGCTTGGCGGTAATGTTGCCAGACGCTTGTCCATAGTGATTTGCTGCATTCTCGCATCAACGTGCATTTGCGGTTCAATTGTCACTGCACCATTTGAATAGCGCTTTGAGATGATGAATCTTTCAACGCGAATATGCTTTAGAACTTCACTGTGCTTTCCTTTGTAATTAAGAAGAAGAGCATCGTAGATCATCCTATTTCTTTTAGAGAGGTCACCTTGGTAGAGGTACGTACTCTTAACCATATTGTGGTATTCAGGATCATGTCTAAGATTTTCATCGATAAGATTTTGTCTGTGATGTTTTGGAATAAGAAGAAGTGGGTGATCTTTAAGCTCTGAGTTTAAGATCGCACTAATATCTTTATCTTCTAGGTAAGCGAAGGTCTTCAGCTCTCTTGAATGTTGAACATTTGTTAAACCGAGGTTTCCTTTAACGTAAGTATCAATAGGAAAGACCCAACTAAATGTATAGAGTGCCCCAGCATTTTGCTTAGAATACTCTTCAGCACCTTTCATAAGCTTCTTCACAATACTACTTTTTGAAGAACCGTTAGGGCCTACAAGAAGAATGAATTTGTTGTTGAATCCGCTTTCTTTGAAGTTGTGGAGATTATCAATAATGCTTTGTTGTGTTTTTAATTGACCATAGACAGGAGGAGCATCGGGAGAGTCAATTTGAAAGAGTTTATAGTGGCCTCGATCATCTTTTCCAAAGTAGTCCAACATATCAATGAGATATTGATGAGTCGTTCTGGATTCACGCTGTGGGGCCTTCTCATATTCATCCATATAGTCAAAGAAGGAGAGTGTTTGTCCACGTGCTGTGTTTTCATTCTCTGCTCTTTCAATCCAATCCATGAATTGTTCTCCTGATTCTTATTTGTTGGCCTTACAAAGTGTAGGCATCCTCTATATAATTCTACAACGTAACGTGATTGAATGGAATGATAGTGAAATTATTTAAGCGCCCTGTGCTCCTTATTGTTATACTTTTAGTGATTACTGTATCAGTAAACTTGGTTACTATGCTTATTCAGGGTCAAAGTGACTCTGAGAGGGAACAATTATGGCAAGCTGAAGCATCACGATCGTTCCTAGAGTTTGCACGAAAATCACAACTTATCTGGCTTTCAGGCCAAAGTTCAAATGCTAAAGTTAAAGATGAGCTTATCTGTCCAGTATTTGAGAAAATCAAGGATGTCGATGACTCATTTTATCAATGCAACCCGGACTATTTTTCTTGTTATTTGAACTCTAAAAAAGAGTTTGTAGAGAATGGGGCAAAGATTAGCTTTAAAAGTGAAGAAGGTGTTCGCTATCTCTATTCTAATGATCCTTTAAACAGCACAAGTCGTTTAGAGTTTCTTTTTCTTTTTAACTTAGAAAAAGAGAATAAAACAATCACAAGACCTCTATATTTTGAAAAATCGTGTCACGAAGTTTTTCTTCCGCAAAGAATTTATGGATATGGAAATCCAAAAGAACAAAAGATTTGGGATTGGGATAATTTTAATCAGAAAATTTTTATCGATAAATTTCAAGTCACAAATTATGAAGTGAACAAGTGGATAGAGACATCGGCCCTTGCTAAAAAATTAAAAGTCAAAAAAAATGATGGTAATCCTGCCGCTTCAGCACTTTACTTAACAAAATCTGAAATGGATGCCTATTGTATGGAGCAAGGAAAGCAAGTTCTGTCTGCAAAGGTTTATGATGCAGCGGTATTTCATCCTGGCGATTATGAAAATAAAAGACCAACCATTTTGAATAGAAGTCGCTTCCCATGGACGCGAAGTAATTTGAAAAGTTTTGTCTTTAAGGCCTGGGCCAATAAGAAAAAAGATTTCACAAAAGATGAGTGCTCAAAACTCTATGCTAAAGACTGCAAGAGTGTGACTTCCTATATTCATCACTCGACACTATCGAATTCTTGGAGTGGAATCTATCAAGTTATGGGTGGCCCTTTTGAGTACTTAGAAAATAAAATCGACCCAAAGAAAAATATTAGACTTTCAAGCATTCATTTTCCTCTTTCATCTCGAGTACATCAAATTGGAATTAGAGGTTATTGGTCTGGTGCCAGTCATAATATACAAGAGTTTGATTTTGGAAAATATGAAAAAGATTTTGAAAATAAAGAACGAGTTGGAGTTGCTTTTCGCTGTATGAGGATGATTAATGAATAGAATATTCACATTCTTTTTAATTTTGTTTCTCGCACTTTCTTGTCAAAAAAAAGAAACCGTTTCTTTTGATTTAGCTTCATTTAATTCTCTTCATCTTAGTGAAACTCTTCGTTTTCAAGATATGAGAAAGATAAATAAAGAGGCTTATGTACATCCAAAAAATGCTTGGCTGACTATTTTTAGAACTGAAATTGGAAATAAACGATTTTGTCTCAATTATAAAACTCCCTATGAGAAGAAGGGAGTGCTCGAATTGAGGCAAAGTGATGGAGCCTGTGATCATTATAAGGGAGAGCTCGTCTCTCGATTAGAGCAGATTAATCAACTCATTGTGTATTTTAAAACTGAAGAGCAAAGAGTTCATGGAATAGGGATTATTCCGCCTTTTGAACTCGTTCTAAGCTTCTATGAAAACGATAAGCAAAGGTTGATAAAAATCCCAATGATGCAGATTGAAGATAAGAGAGTTCTCTCTCGTTATTCATTAGGACTAAAAGAGAAGCGAATAAGGGGGCTCTCTTTTAGAAAGAATACAAGAAGTGAAATCTTTAAAATGTCAGGGCCCTACAGTGAAAAGAAGGCCGTCATATGTCATAAAGTGAATAAAAAGTGCCAAGATGAAACGCCTAATGAGTGTAGTAAATGCCCTTATGGCTCTTACGAGGTCGTTGACTTTAATTGTAAGCAAGGTGGCTCGAAATACTGTGCTCCAAGCTTTTGTGGAACTCGCGGAGAGCCCGCTTGTGCTAGAGGATTTGAATTTACTGGAACAAAGAGAAAAGATCTCTGCTTCAGTGGTAGTCCGGCGGGATATTGCCAACCTGGACTAAAAACTTATTGCGATGAAAACAAGATTCTCGTTTGTCTTTAATTTTATTAGGGCATGAATGGTAGTGAGTCTTCTTTGTATTTTCTTCCTAAAAATACTGCATCTGTCATTTTAAATTGATCGTCTTGAATTGCTTTGATTTTCTTTTGCGATTCATTGTTGTTTGCAATATGGCAATCTTCACTTGCTTTAAAAAATCGACGACAAAGTTTCGTTGGCGTGTGAATCTTTGTTTTTTCTGAGATAATTTTTTTAGAAACCGTATCGTAGAAGAGTTCTATTCTATTGATATACAGCCCATGTCCATTATTTTGAATGACGGGAATATTTTTATAAAACCCTATGCTATCAGTTGCATCAGTTCCAACAATGAGGTCAACTGCATTAGGAGGAAGTCTTTTAATCAGCTTTTTTAGTTCGTCACGACTTTCAGGGCATTCAAGTAGGCGATCGCTCTTATTATTCTTATAGGACTCTTTCGACTTACAATCCGTTTCAAAGTGAGCAAGAAGTATTGTTATATCTACTTTATTTTTATCAAAGAACTCTTTCGTCTTTAAAATACTGAGTACAGGGTCTTCAAAGTAGATACCTATCTTTTTTTGACGTTCATTCTTTTTGAAAGAAGTTGTTCCTAGAATTCCAATCTTGAGGCCATTCTTTGAAATGATTCGATGAGGAAGAAGGAAATCTTTTTCGATTGGTTTTGCTGTTTGGAGATCGATAATATTGCTGGAGACAAAAGGTATATCATAGTACTCAAGTGTACTTTGCTCACTCATTTCATTTTCAGTGAAAAGAACAGCATCAAAATCTAAATAGCGATAAAGATCAAGAACACGGGATTTCTTAAGAGAATTGTCATCGTGGTTATAGATAAAACCACCATCTAGAAGAACGAGTTGATCGTTATATCTTTTCTTAAGCGTTTCAATATAGAAGTTGAGGGCCTTTGCTCCTCCATTTCTAGTAATAAGAGTTGGAGCAATCTCTTCGCTCACACCCTCAAGGTGACCTTTAAATGAATTTGTTGAGGCCACGACAATTCGTCTATGAGTGAATTCTTGTTTTTGGTTTTTTGACCAATTCGGATGTGAGTAGGTCTGTTTTTGGATGTCGTCGTTTTGACAAGAAGCGGCCACAAGGGCCGCTAATATGAGAATTATTTTTTTAATCATAGAAGTTCTTAATAGCTCTTAATTTTCCCTAATTTTTCATAGGCCTTAGTAAGAGCATCAAGGATTTCGTCATAATATTCAAGTGGGGAACAAAGACCTAGGCTAATTCTAACAACACCACGACCAACTTCGTCAGTTACTCCCATCGCTTTGAGTACTTTACTTGTTACGGGTTCATTATCTGAACATGCAGAAGATGTTGTTACAAAAATATCCTGACTTTCTAACTCAATTTGGACAGCTTGTCCGTGAATCCCTGGAAAAGAAACATATGTTGTACTCGCTAGGCGAGGAGACTCTTTACCAATAATAACGACTTCAGGAAACTTCTCTGTAAGGGCCGCTTCAAATTCAAGTCTCTTTGAGTTGAGTGCTTCGATTTTATCTAGGTTCTTTTCAAAATTTTTAAGAGCAACAGCTAGAGTTTCATTTCCAATATAATTTTGAGTTCCACCTCTGTGACCTTTCTCTTGTCCACCACCAATAATGAGTGGTCTTAGAGATGTAGGGTCTTTAGCGAGAAGAATTCCGGCACCAGTAAGGGCCCCGAACTTATGACCTGATGTCACAGCATAGTCGGCACCAGATTTTTTGAAGTTAAAAATTGTTTTACCAATGTATTGAGTTGTATCACATAGAAATGGAACGTCGTGCTTATTACAAAGTTCAGCAACTTTCTCATAAGGCTGAATAATTCCCGTTTCATTATTTGCGGCCATGATGGCCACTAGACCTAATTCTTTCCCATAGTCAGCTAGCCATGATTCAAGTGCACTAAGATCAATAATTCCAGTATTGAGTGTTGGAAGAATTTTTGTTTCAACACCTTTATTGGCATAAGCCTTTGCCGAGTTGATAACGGCAGAGTGTTCAATCCCTGATACGATAACAGCTTTGATTCCAAGCTCTTGTGCATTGTCTAGGCACGAGTGAAAAACGTGGCTGATTCCTTCTGTGGCACCTGAGTTAAAGATCACTTGATTGTAATCAGCTCCAAGAACTTTTGAGCAGATACTTCTCGCATTCTCCATTCCCATTAGTGTTTTACTTCCAAGGTAGTGAATTGCATTTGGATTGGCATAAGGTCCGTCTTTTTTTAGACGTTCAATTAGATAATCCTTAACATCATCGCAAATGGGAGCACTTCCATTGTAGTCCGCATAAATCATTTTTTCCTCTCTCTCTCTTTAATTTATTGACTCAATTCTAGCATTTTATTTAAAGCAACAAGCGACGCTTTAGCCGTTTTCTCATCAACTTTAATAACATTTATTGGTTTATTTTCCTTGATCGCACGGAAACTGGCAAGGAGCCATCTCGGACGCACTCTGTACATCGTCGTACATAGGCATTGATAAGGAGAAAGTGATGTAATCTCTTTATCTGGAAATTTTTCGGCAAGACGGTTTACGAGATTAATCTCTGTTCCGACTGCCCATTTTGTCCCTGCCGGAGCATCTTTTATTTTGTTAATGATATAAGCAGTTGATCCATTGTCATCAGCAGCTTGAACTGTTTCAAAGTTACACTCCGGGTGAACGATAACAGTTGTCTCTGGTGAATTTTCTTTGATCGACTTTACTTGTGCGGCACTGAAGCCTTGGTGAACAGAACAGTATCCATACCAAAGAATTACTTTTGCCTTATCAACTTGCTCTGGAGTTAATCCACCATTAAGCATATTAGGGTTGTAAACAACCATGTCCTCAAGTGGAATACCCATTTCAAAACAAGTATTTCTTCCAAGATGTTGATCAGGGAAAAAGAGAAGCTTTTCACCTTCTTTAAATGCCCATTCAATAATGCTTTTAGCATTAGATGAGGTACAGATACTTCCACCATTTTCACCAACAAATGATTTAAGTGTGGCAGCACAATTGATATATGTAATAGGAACAATCTTTTCTTTTGTTGAAGTTGTTAGAAAGTTCCAGGCCTTATCGATTTCTTGTCTATTGGCCATATCGGCCATTGAACAACCAGCATTCATATCAGGAAGGATGACTGTTTGATCATCTGTTGTAAGCATGTCCGCAGTTTCTGCCATAAAGTGAACCCCACAAAAAACGATATAGGGTTTATCTAGATTGGCTGCATCTTGAGCAAGCTTGAGTGAGTCACCTGTGACATCTGCAAATTGAATGACATCATCTTGCTGATAGTGGTGACCAAGAACAACGACTTGATCTTTCAATTCTTCTTTTATTTTCTTTAACTCTACAATTACTTCCTCATCAGAGAGCTCTTCCTTAGAAATAATTGGTAGGTGGTCATCTTTTTCATTAAAAAGATCTAGCATGAGTTGGTCCTTATTTTACGATTTCAAATCCGTTTTCTTGCCAAGCAAGAATTCCACCTTCGAGGTTTGTGAGATCCTCATAACCTTGCTCCATAAGAAACATACAGGCATTCATTGATCTCTTTCCTGAACGACATTGCATAATGATTTTTGCATCTTTACTTGGAAGTTCTGATTCGAATAGTTCTTGAAAGCGTGAGAGAGGAACAAATTTTGCTTCTTTAATATGGCCCGCGTCCCATTCATCTTGTTCACGACAGTCTACAAGAAGAAGGTTTTCGTTAGTATCGATTAGCTTTTTTAATTCAACAACGTCCATTGAGTTAATCATGGAATTCCCCTTTTTATTTGTTAGTTGAGCCTTTAATAAATACCTTTTTTCCGGCTCTGTCCAGAAGACTTGCGCCTTAGTATTTATGGGCATTCTAACACTAAAAAGGAAGAGAGAATTTGACGCTGGTCAAAAAGAAGCTCTTTTCTAACTATTTAATATTTTTAGAGTTCTTTGAATAGTTCTTGGTAAATGCTGTAGGCCAATTCGCTATCGCTCATAGACTTTCCTTCTACAACTTTACGGCATAGCTTTTCAAAGGCAAGAGACTGTTCTTTGTCGGTAATCCAGTAAGGGCGATCCAAAGTTCCACCACGTCTTAGATCTTCAATTTGGCACTTCTCATTTTTAATTTTTGAAGAGAGAAGTTTCGTCATCTTAGTGATGAGTGTTTCTGTATTCTTTTGAAAGAAGTTCTTTTGAAGGTCATCTGAAATGTTGATTGTCGAAAGAGCATTGACCTCGAAGCCAAGCATGTCCTGATAGAGGTAAGAAAGTTCATCCTCTTTCTCTTTAAGAGCGAGTTTTACAATTTCTCTTTTGGTACAGTTTTGAATATCTTTTTTTGTGAAGTAGTTTGGGCGTGCTAAATAATGCCCAATCTCCGCAGAACAAAGAGGTCTTTGGATTTGCGATATCTCAAAATCAGATGGGATCATTTGTTCGATATCATCGAGGACAGTGTGGTCATCACAGCTTTTCTCGTTGGTAAATTCTGCGCCATAAAAAACACTATATTTAATGAAATCATATTTATCTTTAGATGTGTAATAGAGGTGCCATGGGTTATAGCGATACGTCGCCACAGATTCTGCAAAGTCCTCTGATACGTTTGTTGTTGCATAAATCGAAACAAAACTCTCTTGATTAAAATCAAAAATACCCCAAGGAGAAAGACTTTCCCAATAAGAACTGTAGGCTAGATCCATTTCATATGAAAAATTGTGTCCGAACTCATGAAAAGCGACATAGGTCATGAAGTCATCACTAGTCTTTTCCCACGGATCGAAGAATTCAATTGATGCATTAGCAAAGACAACGGACTCCTCTTTTGGATTGGGAGATCGGTGGTAGCCAGGAATGACTCCCCTTAAATATCGATTGATTCTCTTTCCTGAAAAGAGAGGAACCATTCTTGAAGGAATTGCGAGAAGCGCAACAAGAACGCGATCAATTTCACGATCATTGAAATGTTCACCCTTGTCTGTGAAAGCATAAGGAGATGGATTGAGTCCATAGATCCCGCGAATATAGGCACTCTTAAGGCCAACATCTCCAGGAAATAATTCTTTAAGGGCACAAAAAACTTTTTTACATTCTGATCCCTGGCCGTGATCTTCTTGAAGCTCCTCTTCTACGAGCTTTCTACCTGGAGCTCTTCTCGTGACGAGCTCTCTAAAAGTATCAATAAGAAATTTATTTTCATTTTCAAATGTGTAGGAAAAGACCTGGGACTTTTTAACGAGAGTGTTATCGACACTGATAAGCTCATCTTTCATTTGAGTTAGTGTTGGGACCTCTTTTACGCAAATAGCATTTCTAACCTGTTCATCAGTTGCTCCGTTCCAGTCCATAGCGAAAGAATTGAGAGAAAATAAAGAGGTAAGGAGTACTAAAGTCGGTTTGTTCAAAGAGGCTCATCCTGTATAAATTGATGCCAGATAATGCCATGGTCTTGAAAAAGCAGGGCTATTTTTGGAAAAATTACAGAGATTTAGCCCATCTAAGAGGTTGAAAGCCTCCGTTTTGCGAGAATTAGCTAGAAATTGTTGAATAGCTCGTAAGAATCTAAAAAAAGGTGATTTTTTCCCATTGATTATTTTGACGTTCCGTGTGGATGGTCCTACACTTTTTGGTAGGGACAACTAGATCAAGTGTGATCTTTGAAGGAGTGATTCATGGAAGTTATCACAGTCGCCAACAACAAAGGTGGTGTTGGTAAAACAATGCAGTGCTATCAATTAGCCTGCCACTTGGCCAATAAGGGAAATAGAGTTCTCGTTATTGACCTAGATTCTCAAGCAAACTTATCTTCAACATTCAATGTTCATATTCACAGAACACTTATTCCTGAGTGGTTAATTGGTGATGTGCCTATTGAAGATGTGATGGTTCCATCAGAAGGTTCTGAGGAATTTCACAAGAATATTACTTTAATTCCATCTTCTCGCCATATGGCGAACCTCTCTAAGCTTCTGATTCTTTCAGAGGGTGAAATTAGAAAAGAGGCAGGAAGAAAAGAGCGTCTTATGAGAAAGAGACTTGTACACGCTCAAGGAATGTTCGACTACGTTGTCATTGATACTCCTCCAATGCTTGGAGATGAGTTGATTATGGCACTTGTCGCTTCAACAAGAATTCTGATTCCTACGCAAGCTCAAGACTATTCTATTGATGGTCTAGAAGAGCTTATGGATACTTTTGAAATTATCAAGGAAACTGAAAATCCAGGCCTTGAATTTTCAATTATTCCATCAATGGTTAATACAAGAAGAAAGATTGAAAGACAGAGAATGGAAGAGCTGGCGCAATCTTTTAACATTACTCCTCCGATTAGAAACTTGGTTCAGATGCAAGAGTCAATCTCGCTTAAGAAGCCAATTTGTCGTATGGGTAAGAAGTCTCGTGGTCACCAAGATTATGACAGACTTTGGCATTCTCTAGGACTTTAAGTCCTAGGGAATAATTGTTAATAACTAAGAAAAATATTTCACAAGGAAGTGGAGATATAATATGGCGAAGAATTTTGCTCCTCGTGTTTCTAAGAGACAGAGAAAAGTTATCGATATGTCGGATAAACTTTCTCGCGATCTTTTTCAACTTTCAGACGAGAGACTCCTTAAAGGAGCTAAACTCGATGAAATTAAGCTTAAAGATATTTATGTAAAAGAACAGGTTAGAACTAAGTTCAATGATAGTTCAATCAAAGAACTAGCCGCTAACATTAAAGTTAACGGACTGATTCAACCGCTCGTTCTTCATAGAGACAGTACTGGAAAAATGACTCTTATCTGTGGTGAGAGACGTTTCCGTGCAATGAGCTCTATTGATATGGAAAAATGTCCTTGTTTCATTCTTGATAACAAGTCAGAAGAAGAGCTTATGGCGATTCAGTTCTCTGAGAACTCTTCGCGTGAAGCTCTTCACTACATTGATAAGGCCGATGGAATTTTAAACTATCAAAAAGCAACAAAAGCTAGTGAGAGAAAAATCCAAGCGGCACTTGGAATTTCTAAATCAGAAGTTCACCGTTCACTTCTCATTGCTAAAATGCCTAAGAAGCTAAAAGAAGCTGCAAAGGAATTTAACATTGAAAAGTATGTTCTTTTAGAGTTTGATGCTCTTGATAAGGGTGCCTTTAAAACGAGCATGCAAAAAAAGATTCTTGCTGGAGAAGTGACTAAGAGAAGTCAGCTTAAAAAGGCCATTAAAACAGGTGTTGTTTCTGCTGGTACAGCTAAGAAGAAAGTCACTAAGAAGAAGGCCATGCCAAAAGGTCTTACTGCAGCAGCTTTTCTAAAAGCGATGCAATCTAAGCAAAAAGACATGAATCTCGATAAAGAGACAAAGAAATTGCTTAAAACTCTAGTGGAAGAGACAAAAGAAATCGTCGATCTATAAAAAAGGGGCTTTCGGGCCTCTTTTTTTTATTTATTTCATAGTTTTACCGATAAATTAGCTATGAAGTATCTTTTAATCCCGTTATTTTTCACAATTTTCTCGACTTATTCTCAAGAAGAGATGCTCTACGATATTCAAACTGATCCAATGAATACTTTCTCGCAAATGATGGAGGCCCTGGAGTTAACTCCTCCTGCCGATATTACTTGTAATGATCTTGCTAAGATTAATTTTAAAAAGAGAGCGCACTTTAAAAATAAACCTACAAATACTTGTGATTGGAAAAAACTCTGTCGCGTTTTTAAAAAAAATGAAGGGGGACTAACTCTTTATCAAAACTCTAAAGGCGAGAAGGTCATGAGTTTGAAAAGCGATGAAGTAAGAAAAGAGATTTTTAATTGTGCCACAATTTTAAAAACTCCTGAACCAGAAATGTCCGTAGTTGATATGAATATTCACAATACATACATAGCTAAAGTTCAAGGTTTTATTATTGGAGATATAATGAACGATAGTATGAGTGATGATGCTATTGTTCAAAAAGCTAGACGATATGCTCCTGAAATTCCTGTTGAAGAATTTAAAAAATTGGTGAAAAACCAAAGGTCTTGGTTGAATTATGAAAGAGAACTAATAAATCAAAAGAGAAAGGAATTTCTAGCTCTTCCAAAAAGTCAAAGGATGCAATTTGTCTCAAATAAGCCCTTTCTATTGGAGTTAATGCCACTTCCTCTAGAGATTATGGAAGAGTTAAACGATGAATATGATCGTAAGGAACAGAGAACAATAAATATTTTTAAAGATGTAAAAAAAGATTTAATTGAAATTGTTGAGAAGTCCTATGACAAGAAGAATCCTTCGTACGAAGTTGTTCTAGAGAGATTAAAAACGATTCGTTATGAGAAGAAAAACTTTATCGAGTTTTTAGGAACAACAGATTGTTTTTCTCCAAATGCTTCATATATGCCTAACAGACATAGCATACAAATTTGTCCTCAGCTAATGAGTACTCCAACTGAAATGATTGCAACAGTTGTTGCCCACGAACTTGCTCACTCTATCGATCCTTGTTCTCTGATCGCACCTTTAATGAGTGCCAAGGTAAAAGATATCGAAAGTTATGATAATCGTGATTATGGTGGTGATCTTGAAGATGATGATGTTGCTTATTTTCTCGATGTAGACTTGTATCATCACTATGGTGGAAATAAGCGTCTCGGCTTTAAACCAAATATGAGTCCAGGGTTTACGGCCAGTGAATCAATCTTTAAAGACGAGGTACAGTGTTTAGAGAAGTATGGAACAACAAATATTCGAACAAACCCTAAGCATTATGTTAAGGCCTATCTCAATGAAGGGCATCGTTACTTGGAAAAACAGGCGAAAGATTTTATGACCCCATTTGTTATGGATGAACTAGAAATATCCAAAAAGAAATTAAATGACCCTAGATCATTTGAGCTTTTAAGACATTGTACAATCATGCAGGGTTATCATGCTGAAGGAGGGGAGGTCTTTAGTGATCTTCTCGCTTCAAAAGTTTTGGCCAAGAGAATGAAAGAATTACCACTAGCTCAAAGAAGAGAGAAAACTTTTGAAGGAATTTCTTTTTTCGCTTCTGCTGCATGTGATGATTTGGAATTTGAAAAAACAAATCAAGCTCTACCAAAGGCCTGCGAAGTGAAGTTTGATAAAGTCGAAAAGTCTCTTTGGCAAAAAATTGAAAGTGTATTCTATGATACAAATGAAAGTCCTCATCAAAGCCATAAATGTCGCGTGAAAGATATGTTTATGAAAAATCCAGATATCGCGAGCAATTTTGGTTGTGCTCCAAGTGGAGAGTATTGTGGGAATTAAAAAAATAATTTTCTTTTTATCAATGATCTCGCTTTCAGCAAATGCAATAGAGGGAATAACCTATAAGATGACAACGATAAACCGCATAGGTCAAAAAGAGAATTTTCTTATTAACCGCTCTCAAAAGGGCGTACTTTTTAATCAAAGTAATCTTGGTTTGACCGGTCTTTATCGCTTTTCCTTTCTCTTTTCAAAGCTTGAAAACTTCAAAGAAAAGAACATTAAAAAGTGCCATGAGGGAGATTTCTTTCTTTCAATAGCCAATAAGAAGAGCGTTGAAAATTATCGCTCTTGCCTTGAAGATTCCAAAGTGAGAGAGATTTTAAGCGAATTCTATAAGAAGAAGCCTTAGCCTTTTACTCGGCCAATGGACATTCTGACTGGGATTTTGTCCAAAAGCCTTTTAATTTCTTACTTTCACCCCGAAAATAGTGAAAATCCTTCCGGCCGGCGATGGAAATGTCTAAAAGTTGATAAAATACTAGAGCTGGCATCACGCTTGCACTCTATTTACGTGAGAGAGAACAAATGATCGTAAATAGGGGAGTAAACGATGGATAATAAGACAAAAAAATTTACACTGTGTCGAAAGTTTAGACAGTATGTATGTCTTGGGTCTTTTATTGTCTCAATTGCACCATCTGCATGTTTTGCTGGGGACAAGAATATCGAGTTACTCAAATCATTCAATCCTAATTATAAAGTTCAAGACAGAAGCCCAGATAACTACGTTCCAAATGTAGAGGTTCAAACGATTCCAGAGAGAAAGAAAAGTGTTCTTGAATATGTCTTTGTAGAAGATAGAGCGGGAGTTCTCGTTGATATGAGAAACACTCTTCAAAGATGGGACGAAACAAATGAATATGCAAAAAACTGGAACCTCGATACGACTGGTCTCTACGATATTAAAGATCGTGAGGATAGAGTTAAATATGTGAATCAAAAGATTTTAAAATATCTTGATAAGAGAGTTTCTGGAGAAGTGAAGCAGGCCAAAGAGGGAAGTACTCTTCACCGTGTTGGACAGATTCAAAAATCTTTAAAACCTCAGACAAATGTTGCTATCGCCAGTAATGTGAAATTAAAAGTAAAGGCGAGAGTTCTTCAGGGAAAAACATTTATTTTTGTCGATAATCCTTATTTTGATAATAAGACAACTGTTTCATTAACAGGAAAAGTTAAGCTTGAAATGGGGAAGCGTTTTGATAAGGCCAAGCTCGAAGCAAAAACTTATTACAATGTTAATGAGGGAGAGTGGGTTGCTTATGTTGATAAGGAACTTTGGAGCAACACGATTGGTCGAGTTAGTTCGACACAGTCTGATAAAGACCTTCTCTTTTCTGGACCAGCTGATAAGAAAGTTGAGCTCCTTTTTAACAAACCATTTTAGTAAATTAAATGACCACCATTCATCAATAAAATTAGGCGGAGATTTCTTCGCCTTTTTTGTTGTGCGTCTTCAAAAAGTAACCGGTAGGATATTTTCCCCTATCCATCAGAAAATTTTAGCAGTAAATTAGTCTATATGTATGTTGTAAATGCTTAAGTGGGAGCGACTTATGAGTCTATTCGAAAGTCCGTTATACAAAGATTCCCTTAAAATCTTAGAGACTGCTTCTGAGGTAATGGGGTTGGATCCAAACATTCTTGAAAGGCTAAAATACCCTAAAAGGGCCCTTCAAGTTGCAGTTCCAATTAGACTAGATGACGGGACAGTAAAAACATTTCAAGGTTACAGAGTTCAACACAACATGACTCTTGGACCAGGTAAGGGGGGGCTACGTTACCACCCTAAAGTTGATCTATCTGAAACAGCGGCCCTAGCTATGCTTATGACTTTTAAGTGTGCGCTTGTTGGTCTACCTCTTGGTGGAGCAAAGGGTGGTATCTGTGTAGATCCAAACGAACTTTCTCGTCAGGAGCTTCAGTCTCTGACAAGAAGATTTGCTACAGAAATTAGTATGGTTATCGGACCAAATAGTGACATCCCAGCTCCAGATATTGGAACTGATGGACAAACTATGGCCTGGTTCATGGATACTTATTCTCAGCTAAAAGGTTATACAGTTCCTGGTATCGTTACAGGGAAGCCAATTACTGTTGGTGGTTCTCTAGGACGTGCTGAGGCGACAGGTAAAGGTGTTGCTTTCTGTGTTAACTTCGCAGCTCAGAAACTAAATATGACTGTTGGACCAGAGATGAAAGTTGCAATTCATGGTTTTGGTAAAGTTGCTATTCCAGCAGCTCAAGATCTAAAAGCACAAGGTGCAAAAATTGTAGCTGTTTCTGACGTTTCAGGAGCTATCTATGATCCTGAGGGTCTAGATATTGATAAAGCTGTTGAGTGGACTAGTAGAAGAAAGTTCCTTAAGGATCTTCCTGGTGTTCAACTTATTTCAAACGAAGAGCTTCTAGCTCTAGATGTTGATGTTCTTATTCCAGCAGCGATTGACGGTGTTGTAACTAAGAAAAACGCTGACAATGTAAAAGCAAAGATTGTTGCTGAAGGTGCCAACGGACCTCTAACTAAGGAAGCGATTGAAATTATCTCTGCAAAGGGTGGATTCATTATTCCTGATATTCTTTGTAACGCTGGTGGTGTTATTGTTTCTTACTTTGAATGGGTTCAAGGACTTCAGAATTTCTTCTGGGATCTTGATGAAATCAATAAGAGACTTCACAACATTCTTAAAGATTCTTTCGAAAATGTTTATGAAGCACACAAAGAATATGATGTTGATATGAAAAAAGCAGCATTCATTTGTGCCTTTAGAAGACTCGAAAGAGCGATGAGACTGAGAGGACTCTTCCCATCGTAAAAATCTTCTTTATTCTTTTAATTTCAATAGGCCCTGCGGTAGCTAAGATTTCGTCTTATTTACCTCAGGGCTTTTTTCAAACAAAACATTCCTTTGAAAAAGTCTGTAGTTTTTCTGGCTATAAGAACAATCTGATCATTGATGTTATTAACTCTAAAACTCTCGATTGTATGGGAAGGTCTGTCGATACCAATCTCTACTGTGATAATGAAAAAAAGCAGGGACTTTTAAGAGCAAAAGTTGATAGAAAGAACAAACTTGTTCTTTGTGAGTATGCTCAAATTCTTAGAATCAAGCTTCAATGTGACAAAAGAGATGAAAAACTTTGTCAGAAGGCCAATGATGGATGTTTAAGGTTGAAAAATATTATGGCCCGAGGGCTAAGTCTAAACCATGCTTCTCTCGTGGATAAGCAACTCAATTGCTATTACTCATTAGAACAAGATCAAAAACTGAAATAGATATTTTATAGCATGACATAAATTAAGAGTTTCAATCTTTTTAAATTGATTAGTCTTTGCTTCGTTACTTCACTGGAGGTGAAGTATGCAAGCGTGTTTAAAGTCTATTGTGCCATCGTTTGGAAAGAGAAACGTTATTGATCTCTTTGGATATACAACTAAGGGAATTCCTGGAGTGGATATTATTGGTCTAGGAAAAAGAGGAAAAGTTTTAAAGGAAAAAAATAATTTCATTACTCGCTCAATGCAGATTCAAATTCCTATGCGTCGATACGTCCTTTGCTTTGATGATGAAAGATTGCTAGAGCTTGGAAATGAAGAATTTAAATTACTAGAGTTACCTGTTCTCATTCTCTTTTGGTCATTAGCAGGAGTCGTTCCAATAAAGAATTTAGAAGATTGCATTTGTAGCGGAAAATTTGATGTGAGAGGGCAGATTACCTGCATAGATCCAGAAGAGTTCAATCTACTCGAACATGAAAAATATAAATGGATTACTTCTAAGAGGATGGAGAGTGAAGATTATCACATTCTTCCTATTGAAGACTTACTTGAGGCTAGTTTTCAAACTTCCACGCCTTTGATGTATTCCTCAAGTGCAATAAGTACTCCTGTATCAAGGGCTTCAATTAGTTCTTGAACGAGTGAAAGTTCATGAAGATCAAGCGGGTTAGGAACTTTTTTAAAGCGGTATTCTTGAATTGTTTCAAAGAATGGAAGTTCTGAAATACCAATCTGATCATGATTTCTTGCATCTACTCGTTGTTTGTAGGCCTTAGTGAGCTTTTGAAGTTTAATGAGATCATCGCGATCTTTTTTGTAGCGGAGAATGA
Source organism: Halobacteriovorax sp. GB3 (assembly GCF_028649655.1). Classification (NCBI taxonomy): domain Bacteria; kingdom Pseudomonadati; phylum Bdellovibrionota; class Bacteriovoracia; order Bacteriovoracales; family Halobacteriovoraceae; genus Halobacteriovorax; species Halobacteriovorax sp. GB3. The sequence continues at coordinate 152,724 of NZ_JAQSLN010000004.1, read as the reverse complement.
GGAATTTTATAATATCTCTTGGCTTTTCATCGATCTCTTCTTTATTTAAGGATTCTAATTTTTCGATAAGTTCTGTGCGAGTGAGATTAAATGAGACGGAGCTGAAGTCATCAGTTAGGGCCAAATGATTTGAAAATGAATCACCCGTTTTATAGAGAAATTTAACGATGGCCTTAGGCCTAACTTCCATTATCTTTTCGAGTATTGTTGTGTCTTCCATAATAACTCCTATACAAGGAGATTATGCAAAATTTAATTATTTAAAGGTAGGTAATATTTATTGATAATCAGAGAAAGTCTTATGACTTCCTCTGATTATCGATATTTAACTTTGGATTATTAGGAAAAATAAATATTAAATTTTTTAGAGTGAGACAAGTTTTCTCAGTTGATTTGACGATTTTAATTCTCCCTTGTTGTACATACAATCAAGAGAGATAACTTGAGCTAGTTTTATGTAACTCTTATCATCAATGATAGATGCCCAATCTCTTGTTCCTTTTAAAGTATCTTTGCATCTACCATTAAAGAAGAGGTAATTAAGCTGCTTAATTTTTGCAACTCGTTCCATATTATCTTGGTTATTTGCAGAGAGTGTTTCTGTCATGTCATCAAAAGTAATTTTAGCTTGATTTAATGCCTTCGTATAAATAGGAGAGAGCTCTGCCTCAAGATTCTTACCATCACTAGCAGAGAATTTAAGTCCTCTAACATAATTCAAATCATCGTAAACAGCATAGAGGTCTCGTTCATTGTGATGATCAAAAATAAGGGCAATCTTGCTGATCGCTGAATCTTTTACTTTCGTATAATAACTTTCAAAAACATCACCTGTCGTTGTTTTATTGAGAATTGGAAGGCTGAGATTGATGTCCGCAGAACTATCCATATTCACAGCAGTTAATAATCTTGTCAGTTGATCGTTATTAATTTGAGTGAGTACAAAAAAGAGAATGATTCCTGCCACGGCCACTGTTTTTACAAATTCTAGGCCAAAATTCAAAAAGAAAGATCCAATGAATAAGGCCTTCTTCTTTTCGAGTAGATCAAGTTTATCGAGTTTATCAAGTACTTTCCACTCATCACTTGTGAGAGACTCTTTTAGTTGAGCAAGCTTTTCTAATTGTGCAAGCTCTTGTAGATTCTCTAGTGAGTTAAGGTTATTAAGAGATTCGAGTTTTTTAAGTTGTTCTAGTTTTCCAAGATCTTTTAATTCAACGAGATGCTTAAGCTCTGTTAAGTGCTCCATCCCTGCGAGTTTATCGAGGTTAGAAAGCATTGAAAGGTTTTCTAGTCGATCTAGCTTGAGAAGTTTTTTTAACTCTTGCAGATTATCGAGTTTATCTAAATCTTCGAGTCTGTCGAGGTGTTTAAGCTTTTCAAATTTATGCCCTTCTTTTTCAAGAGTTTCATAGAATTTATCAAGACGATCAAGCTCTGTTAAACCGTCAATTTTCTCTAGCTGAACGAGAAGGGAGAGCTTTTCAAGATGATTCAAACTCTCTAGGTTATCTAGCTTTTCTAGATTATCTAATTTGCTAAGATTTTCAAGTTGAACAAGGTTTTCAAGAGAATCAAGACGAGTAAGAAAGCTAAGATTTGTTAAGGCCTTGAGTTCTTTGAGTCTGTTGAAACCTTCAATTGCAATATCAAGGTCTTCTTTAAGGGCAGGAATTAGTTCAAGCTTCTTTAAAGACTTTAGATTTGATAAATTTTGTAGTTCTTGAAGATTATCTAGCTTTTCTAGTTCTAGGAGCTGTCCAAGGTTATTAAGAGCATCAAGGTTTTCAAGAAGTGAAAGTTGATCAAGTTTTCCAAGTTCAACGAGATCTTTTAAATTCTCAAGAGAGTCGAGCTTCTCGAGGCTTGTCAGTTTCTCTAGTTGCTCGAGCTTTTCCATGACTGAAAGTTTTTCAAGATGAGTTAGATTTTTTAGATTTTCTAGTTTTGTTAGCTCTTGTAATCCTTCAAGCATAGAGAGGTCTTTCAATCCCGAGAGAACTTGAAGTTTCTCTAGTTCTTCAAGATGATCGAGTCGATCTAAGGAGTCTAGTTTTTTTAAACCTTCTAGTGAGGAGAAATCGAATTTGGACTGAATCTCTTTGAACTGTTCAATTGAATCTTTAAGATCAGTTGAGAGCTCATAAAGGTCATAGAATTCATTTCTTTTTTCTGCTAGATTACTCATAGGACATCCTCACTGCTGTTGCAGTTCTATTTTACTCGTTTCTATCGAATTAATTTTTCTTTGTATTTGTTCAAATCTATTCTTTAGTTCTGGATTGCTCATTAAAGAGTCTGATTGATTTTCAAATAGAGAGAAATCTGCCTTTATCTTGGCAACTTCTTTTTTTACATAGGGGCCAAGAAAAGGAATGAGAACAATATCTAAAAATGTAATGCCGTTTCGACTCACTTGTATTTCTGAAAGATGGCCCAAAAGAATAACTGTGTTTTCAAAATAGAGGAGTTTGGAGAAAGCTAATTCAAATCCTTCTTTTGCTTGAAACTCGTCTCTTTTTCTCAAGCCATTAAGTGCATCAAAGATCTTCGGAATATCTCTTGGTGATGCCAAGGACATAACTTTTCCAATATCTCTTCTAAAGCACTCTTGATAGTAGATTTTCTCACTATCACTAGGACAATTCTTTCTAATTGCTGAGTCAGAATATCTCTTCATATAAAGATCTGCTTCAGTTGAAACAAATTTGTTATAGAGATACGTTCCGCCAAAACTGAAGGTAATAAAGACGAAAAGAAATTTCAAAAGTTTGTTAAAATTATTCATCGAAATAAATACCTAGTCCAAATTTAATCTTTTTCGCTTCTGTTTTTGGTTCAACAACTTTAATCACAACTCTTCTATTGATTGCGAGGTTTTCTTCAATCGGCTCACCCTTATCATTTGCATTTGGAGCAAGAGGTTGAGTATCACCTTTTGTAAGTGCAACAAGTTTTTGTGGGTTGAAACCGAAGTATTCGAATCTTGCTAGTACTCTTGAAGATCTAAGTGCCGCTAATTCCCAAGAGGAATTTACATTTACAAGTTCTCTATGTTCAAAGGCATCACTATGACCTTCGATGATAACTTTAAAGGATGGATCTCTCGTTCGGATAATATCAATAAGAGTATCAAGAGCAGGAAGAATCTCATCACTTAAGTCTGCACTCTTTTTGTCAAAGAGAATACTACTTGAAAAAGTAATTGCGAGTTCAGAATCTGTAAGCGTAATCTTTGCTTTCTTTTTAAGTTCTGGGTGTCTTGCAATTTCTTCTGAAATTTCAGAGAGCTTAATATCAGAACTTTTAAATTGTCCTTTATTGAAGGCCTTTGAAAGCTCTTTTGCTTTTTTATTAAAGCCAGCTGGATCATAGTTAGCAAAGGCCATCATGAGGATAAAGAAACACGCAATAAGCGTCATCATATCCGCATAACTTACTAACCACGCATCTCCATTTTCTTCTTCTTGTTGTTGTTTCTTTGCCATTCTCTAGTCCTTAAGCTGTGGCGTTTTTCCAATCTAATCTTTCTTCTGGAACAAGGAACGAGTTAAGTTCTTCTGCAACGAGAATTGGGTTAGATTTTTTTAGAATATGCTTTACACCTTCTAAAATAATTTCATCTTTAACTTCCATCTGACGTGTGATTTCTTCTACGTTTTCGCCAATTGGAATAACGACAAGGTTAGCGATAATAACACCGTAGAGAGTTGTAATAAGACAAACTCCCATGGCCGGACCAATAGACTTCATGGCATCAGCACCACCAAGGTTTGCTAGAAGTACGATCATTCCAATAGTCGTTCCCATCATTCCAAAAGCTGGTGGAAATTTCCCAAGAGACTTAATCTTTTTTACATCTACTGTTCTGATTAAGCTCATTTGGTCTGCTCGTTGTCTAAGAATATCGATAATTTTATCTTTCTCTAGAACACCATCTCCAATCATCTCCATGGCCTCTTTTAGGAATGGATCTTCTGCTTTAGAAACAAGACTTTCAAGAGCTTCGCCGGAGCGGTAGGCTTCACAGATTTTCATAATATCTTTGATGACCGATGCTGTATCGACCATTTTCCCTTTCAGGAAATTGCTAAAAAAGATTTTGAAAAGAGAACCAAGTTTATTTAATTGAAAGGCCACTGAAGCTGCAGCAAATGTTCCACCAAGAACAATAAAAAGTGATGGGCCGTCAAAAAAGATTTTTAAGTCAGATGAAGAAAGCCTAAGTCCTGCAAATAGAACTGCAGCAGATAGGATTAATCCAATCAAAGAAAATATATTCACATTGTCCTCCGTGTATTGAATGCTTTTCGCTACATATATCGGGAAGATAATTGAATTCTTTATAAATTCTCGTAATTTATTTCTTTTTTTCTAAAGCACAACGATTTGTGGCTATAAAACTTTAAATTGATGGATAAATTGAAGAAATGTTTCAAGAGTTATGGTCAAAAATTTCCCTCTTAAGAATTATGCTTTCTTGTAAGTCATTAAAAATATTGGATTATATAAAATCCTTTCACATATAGAGGCCTTTACTTCAAGAATCCACCAAAAAAACCGATTTAAGATAGTGAATACGAATAAGTAGATATTCTTATTTATGAGGGAAATATCTTGAAGCAACTAAATTTGTTAATCCTATTTATGGCCTTTTCTTTAGTCTCATGTGTGGGAACGGTTGAGGATTTAAATCCGTCAACATCCAAGGGTGTGTCCGTTGGTGGTTCCATTCTAAGCTTTGAAGGAATTCAAAAGGCCGTGCCTATTGCCAATGACAAAATCGATGTTTTCTTTTTTCCGGCCAATACTGATCCTAGAGATGTGACTTATGTAATTAACTATGACGGTGCGACAGTGCCTGTGACTGTAACAGGAGCTTCAATAAGACCTGACTACAGAGGTTTTCTAAAGTACACAATTGATGGTTTAAAAATTGATACCAAATATGTTTTCAGTGTTCAGGCGATTGATAATAAGACTGGGGCTAAAAGTGCCAATGATGCAAAATTTCTCGCATCAACATTTAGAAACCCTACATCACATTTCTACGGTGTAACAACTGTTGAAAATCTTCCTGGAGCAGATGGAAGAACGGCCCTTATTGTTAACTGGGCCGGAGCACCAAAGTATGGTTCTGTTGCTTCTCCTGATGATAGAGACGTTTCTCAATATGAGATTGTTCTCCTTGATGCCGACTCTCTTACGCCCGTTGCTTTTGATGACCCAACTTTCGTTATCCCTCTAAGAAAAGTTGAGTTAGTTGACGGTGATAAGGTTTCTCACCAAGTTAACGGTCTTCAACCGGGAACAAAGTACTACGTAAGAGTAAGAGCAATTAACCAAGGATACATTACTAATAGTGCTGATGCTGGTTATAAAAAAGAAGAGAACTCTAACTACGCTCTCGTTTCGACTTTAAGTGAAGACCTCTCCGCAATTGATGTCGATTTAAAGGACTTAGTCATTTCTGCGGGAAGTGGTTCAGCTGGTCTTTATTCGTTCAATCTCGAATGGGACCCTGCTCAAGGGCCAATTGATCATTATAGAGTTTATTACAAAAAAAGATCTGAAGGTGGTACTTGGGCGTCTTATCGCACGACAAGAGATAATGTTTGTGACGGTGTTGAAACAGGAGATAATGCTTACTCTTGTAAGAAGCTTATCTATACAGCAAGTTCTACAACGATTACCGACTTAACTCCTTATACTGATTACGATATCTATGTTGTCATTTGTACGACAGCTGCCTGTGAGTCTTCGACTTCGCTTGAATATACATCAGCACCTCCTTATAAGACTGACCCAGGGTTAGCAAATTTTGGTGGTATTATTGCAATTGATAATCCTAAAAATAGCTGGGCCCTAGATGAAGTTTATCTAAGATTTGACCCACCTGATATTACTTCAGGTGTTGTCGATGGACTTATTGTTGAAGCAAAAGGTTCTGCTGGAAGTCCGATAACAAATAATGTTTTCCTGAATCACCCAACTGTGGCGAACTCTAGTTCACTTGTTGCTGGAACCTTTGATTTTGTAAATGATACTGAGGTTTCTGTACGAGGAGTTGATACGACTGGTGCGGCCACTTATTGTTTTTCTTTACTTCCATATGTTTGGGAAGATGGTTCTGTCTCAATCAACAGATCAAATGAAAGAACTGTTTGTGCGAACCCTCAGGTCTTAGCGCCAACTCTTGATGAGTTTGGCGGTGCTATCTCGGCATCAAACCCTGATCCAAGTACCAATTCATTCTCTATCTTTTGGCAAACGCCATCAGGTGGAATTTATGACAAATTCGTTGTCTTTGTCAGAACGACGAATGGAACATTTTCATTTAGCGACGCCATGGGAGGCGATGCAAATTATATTAGAGTAGAAGTTGACTACGGAGAGACAAGTTATACTTTACCATTCCCTAGTGCTGGGACTTATCAATTGGGAGTATTAACTTACTATTCTAACGACAACATTTACTCACAGATTAATACTAACATTTTCTCAGTTACGGTGAATTAAGATGAAAGTCATAAGTGTTGTATTGTTATTAGCTCTATTTGCTTCTTGCGTTGGTACGGTTGAGGATAAGAACCCTCAATCAACAAAGAATGCGAGTTATGGATCGAAAGAGATCAGCTTTTCAGGGATTGTAAAAGCAGTCGGTATTGCTAATGATAAAATTGAAGTAAGTTTTTTACCAGCGTCAGGTAATCCGCAGGATCTTACTTACAAGATTTATGTGAACAATTCATTAACTCCTTTAGAAATTAAAGGGGACTCACTTGTCATTAATCAATCTGGTAACTACCAATATGTTGTAGAAAATTTAAGAACAAACACTGAATATAGTTTTGGAGTTGGTGTAGCGAACTCTAAAACTGGTGAAGAAAGTAATAATAATAAAACTCTCTTTGCTAAAACGTTAACAAATAATACAGCTATCTTTGGTGGGATTTCTCGAGCGGCTCCATTGAGTGGAGCTAGTGGGCGTACAACAGTTAAAGTTGAATGGATTCCAGCTCAAAGTTCTGGTCGAATTATTAACCTTCCAGAAACAGATCCTGTTGCTTATGAAGTTCGTTATATTTCATCAGTAAATGGAACACCACAAGATCTCTTAGATGATGGAAACCAAGCAGTACAGAGAGATTACTTTCCAAGTGATTATATGACCAATCCAAGACCGGCTTCAATTTCGAGTGTTGAGATTGCAAACCTCAATCCTGGAACGAAGTATTACTTCAATGTAAGAGCAATTCATCAAGGTTTTGTTGACTATAGTGAGACGATCACATCTTATCAAAGAGAGACAAATAATTTTGTTCTCGCGGCTTCAACTCTAAGTGGAAATGATGTTTTTTACTGGAATGCTGACTCCGTGAATCTTGTAACACCTGCTGGGGATCAGGCCTTAACGTCTGTTGATATTCGATGGGATGCCGCAAATGGTCCATTTAGTGAATACTATGTTTACTATAGAAAAGTTGGTGAACCTTCTGATGATGCTTCTATTTTTGATAGTACTCCAGAGCTAGATAAAACTTATCTTGATAACACTGATAATAACAATACATACACATCTCTTCAGGTTAATTCATCTAACGACTTTCTAAATCTTTCTGGATTAGAGAGTTATGCCTATTACAAAATTAATATCGCGGCTTGTCGTGATGTGGGTTGTGGTAAGGATTCAAGAATTTTAGGTTCTAGTATTAACTACAGAGTAACACCTTCTCTTGCTCCATTTTCTGGGGTTCTTAATATTAATGATCCTACAGATGAGAATAGACTTGATGAAATCGAAATTGCCTTCGATGCTCCAGTTGTATCTGCTGGTTACTTAAATAAGTTTGAACTCTATTGTTATGAAAACCTTGATGATACAAGTCCTGTTCGTCTTGATTACAATGTCGCAAGTTCAACATCGAAATCTAATTGTAATGGACTGACTCGATTAACTCAGTCACCAACTTCGAGCACTCAGTATAAGTCTTTTGAAAGTGTTAAAGTTAGAGGAAATTTCTTTGCTGCTGGTGCAACTCAGTCTGATCAGATTTACTGCTTTGGTGCTATTCCTGTTATTGAAACGAATAATTTTGTTAGAAGAAACTTAGCAGCGGCGATTGTTAAGTGTAAAACTTTAGAAATTAAAGTTCCAAATATTGTTGATTTCCCTGGTGCGACTCAAGCTTGTTCTACGGGAACAGATTTTCTCGATGTTTCATGGCAAGCTCCTACTGCGGGTATTTATAACCGTTTCGAAGTCTTCTGGAAGGAAGATGATGGAACTCCTTTTAGATTCAGTGAAGCTGTTGCTGGTGCTGCTGGATATTCGAGTACGGATAATCTTTCTAAGACAACAAGATCTTATCGTATTCCAAATCTACTTCCTGGTAGAAAGTATCTCTACGGTGTTCTTTCATACATCGATGATACAACTAAGAAATATTCTGAATACAACGTTAATATTCAGTCGTGTACAATTCCAAGACCTGTACCTCGCTTTCAAGAGTGGGTAGATGTCTTTGCTGTTGGTCCAAAGGGTGATGGACGTGTCGATAAGCTCATTGATGGAAATGGGATTGGTCAAAAAACTTATCTCTTTGAAACATTAAATGATCAAGGGACTCCAATTGAAGTAGAAGTTCAAGATTACTTTGGTGGAAATTATGGACCTACAACTACATTTTCTAATCAATTTGGAAATATTGCTAGTTCCGTACCATTCAATGGTGTTTACGGTAAAAAGGACGCTGATGTAAATGTCACGGAAATGCACCAATACTCAAATAACGGAATAATTCGTTTCGCTTGGAAAGATGTTCTCTTCAATAGTGGAGCGACATCTATGAATCAGCTTATTAGTACCTATGAAACAAGTGGTGTTAATAAAAACCAACGTGCCTATGGTTATCGTGTATATCGTTCTGATGATGGTAAGAAGAACTGGATTGATTTAACGGATAGTGCTTACACTTTTCAAACTTTTTCAAATAGTGGACTTCTTGTCGCATCTTCTTATTCAGAGCGAGCAAGAGCAAACGATACTCTTGAAACTTATGATGCTGTTGTTTTTACTGACTATTCAGTAAAGCAGCCTACAATGGGAACGAATACTAATGTTAATAGAGCGAGAACTTATTATTATAAAGTTGTTCCTGTCTTTAATAATACAGAACTAACTTATGAAAGAGAGACGACTAATCCTCAACATATTATTAAAGTCGTTCTCCCTCCTGAAAATATGGCCCTTGTTAAAAGGTTTATGGCCAATAGACAGGTTTGTCGTGAACTTGGAAAAACAATCGATACTGATTTAAGACAATACTATACTTGTACTTGGAATGGTGTTGGGGCTCGTGGTCTTTCTTCTCCTTGGTCGATAGGCTCAACTGTCTATGATTTTGGTTCCGATCTTCTAATTGACCGTTATGAACTTGGTTGTGATTATACTAGAGGCGATTATGCAAATCTAAATAGTACATTTACTTCTGGATCATCTCTACAGTTTAATGGAACTGCTGATTCTGGATCGAAGTTCAAAGGGTGTCTGATGACATCTACGGCATCGCGCACTCAAGATACTTCTGGAACAAATCATCCTGCTGATGGAACAACTTATACTGATCGTACAGACTATCGCGTAGGGGATTGTATTGGTGAGGCTTATAAAGAGATTTATGCAGGCTCAGCAGCTTGTAGTGGTACGGGAACCTATACATTTCATCGTATTTTTACACCTGGAGTGGGTGGTGCTGGCATCAATTTAACTGATTGTACTGATGCTAACAATCTCTATGAGAATTTCTATGACTTCTTTAGAACAGATTCTAACTCCGCAGCGGCCCTTCAAACTCAAGGGGAGTTCGGTGCTGTTTATTATAATAGAACTTACATTGGTAGTTCTACTTATAATAGAGCTGCTGCACGCTTACGAGCAGGAGGTTCAACGAATGCAAACTTCTCAAATACAAATTTAAGAATGAAAGATAGCGCTATTGGTCCATCTCGTTGCCACATAAATATTCCTACTCAGGATAATGCTGTAAACGTTGGTCAGATAACTAGCCGTTGGTTTCCTGTAAATTATTTAAATGATCTCACTTATAATAATGCTGGTGGATCTGCCGATGTCGATATTCTAACGGCTCCACTTTCTCAGGTAATGAATAACAATGCTCTATTTGATAATACTCAAAACACGCTTCCTGCTGGAAACCTTTCTATTTCGGCTGAGCAGAGATTTGATGCCACAACTCCTATTGCTCGTATGTTCTCATCAAACGATGCGAAGCTGCCTCCTCTTGATGGATTAAATCAAGCTCAAGCAAATGCCGTTTGTTCAACTTATAAAGTTGAAGTAGGTCTTTATAATAATGATGACGATACGTTCTCTGGAACTTCTGGTGAATTAAGTAAAAGGCTAATGAGAAGAACTGAAGGAATTGTTGCAGCTAAGCATCCGGTAAGTATGAGTGAGACTGAAATTACAAATCGTGAAGATGGTTCGGAGACAACAGCTGCTGTAACATCTGGTTCGACATTTAATGGTTCGTGTAATTCTTATGATCGAGCAATTGATGACGGTACAAATCTAGTTAGATCAGGGGAAAGTTTTAAGGTTAACATGACATATAGTGTACAAGGCGGGTCTACGGCCTTCAGACCAGTTATAACAACTGGTTCAAGTTTCTTTGATGGAAACGGAGCTAGTATTAATACGCAAAATTGTACAAGTCGTTATGGACTTCAAGATATTATTGGAAATGCTATGGAATATTCTTCTGAGCAAATGCACTGTAATTTTTCTGGATATAGTGCCTTTCTTGGAACGAGCCGTGTCGTTGGTGCCTCCATTCCATTTACTCCAGCAGACAACCTATATTATGACACTCAATTTTTAACTTGGGTTCAGCGTTCACCAGATTCTGGACGATGTTCATTTGTTGAGGCTGGTTCCGCTCGTGGTGGAAGCTATACTGCGGGGCAATCGATCTCACCTGCAATTAGATTTGATGGAAATGTAAATACTAGTGTTGTTGAAGCTGCTAATCCTATTGATGCTGAGAGTGTTGACTATGTAAGAAATGGTGATGGGTTCTTCTTTGACTTTGGTCAAAATGTTCTTGGGCCAAGACTTAATGCTAACGATACACTTGCTTTAAAATTCGATGCAACAGTTAATAACGCTACAAGATTAACCTCTTCAAGTAGTGACCCAAGAGAAGGTCGTTATTTTAATCCGATTGTAGGCTTACCTGTAACATGCTGGTCTAACTCTTGTTCAAACTCTGCTGATAATCGCGCACTTTCAACTACAGAGCTTGCTGATCCAGATGGTGATGGAAATGATGATGTTGCTGATTACACATTCCTGATGCCAACGGGATCGAGTCAAATTCTCTCTGATGGAATCAGTGAAATAGTTGAAACACAAACTCAGATCTCGTCAGTAACTTCAACTTTAAATGGTTCTTACAACTATATTGATTCGATTAACCCAGGTGACGGGTCGAATACAACTGCCACAAAAAACTATAGTGGGGAAGACTTCTCTGTTCGTGACGCTTTCTGGAGGGTTGGACAAGGTGAGGAACTTATTTTTCTAAACTTTGGTTCATCTACATTTAATGGATCGGGACGTTTTTCTGCACACATTAAAGGGTTGTCAGATTCTGTACAAAAAAGGCAACGAGATGTCGCTGTACGCTGTGCTGTGAGGATTGGAGACTAGAAGATGTTTTTTTCGGTACGTTTGTTGTTTATTTTCTCTCTCGTATTAATATCTGCATGTCAGCCTCAATCTGAGGAGAATGTGGTTATTAAAAATGCGGGTATTTTTGAGCCTGTAGAAATCACCGTTGTCGGTGGCGAGGACCGAGGTGAATTTCTCGTTGGTGGTGATCCCGTGATCATTACAGTAAGGGTTAAGAATAATTCGAGATACAATCTAACAGATCTTGATCTCATTGTTGATGAGGAGGATTCATCTGCTGGGATGAAATTTAATCCCAATGAGCTTGGAAAGTCATTCTCCCCGGGTGTTGGTGGATCGTGTACAGGAATTCTTGCACCTAAAACAGCTTGTGAATATAAAATCTATTATCAGCCATCGATTCCTGGTGATCTTAATCAAAAACTATTTTTCAGTTACAAAAATCTTGTTAACAGACAAACTAGAGATTTCGAATTAAAGCTTCTTGCAGGTGAGGCGGCATCACTTATTTTTGAAAGTGAGCAAATTAACTATAACCTTGGTTCTTTGGAGAGAACATCTCAAGAGAAAAAAGAATATGAACTTGTTATTGTTAATACAGGTGGATTAAACGCCAAAGAAATTCGTTTTAGTACAAATGGTTCCCATACGTCGGAACCTTTTATTGTTAAGTCAAATGATTGTCCAGAGCTTCTTGCTCCTAAGGAAACATGTACTGTAATTATCGAATACCAATCTAAAAACTATTCTGCTTCAGCTCCGGATGGAAATACGGATAAGCTCAATTACCTCTTTGATATTTCAGCAGACTATATTCGTGACCCTGTCGGGGGAACATCGACGCTTACAGCATATTTTCAAGCAACATCAAAAGAGATTCGTGGTGAGTTTGCAAGTGCTGGACTTAAAACATTAAATTTTGAACCTAAGGTTGTAGGAAATATCGAGTCGAAAGATATGCGTCTTACAAACAAAGGTGAACGTGAAGGGATTATTCACTTCTTAGAAGTTGTTGATAATACCAATACTTTAATTGCTCGTTGTGTAAGAGAGGGGACAGATCAAAGACTCTCTTGTCGTGCCCCTAATACATACACGGACTCTTCAACTGAAATTGGTGTTCTCAACCTTCCTTATAAGATTGATGATGTCGATGGTTGTGTGAATGATTTATCAAAACTCAATTATTCGAGAAACTCTGATGGCTCTCTTTCTGATACTTCATTAAAAGTTGTTGCTGGTGGAGCTGATGGTGAAGGTGAATCATGTAATTTTAGAGTGACTTTTCACCCTTCAAATCAGTTAACGACTAATGGCAATTTCAATGGATGGGATTTTTTCGTAGTTTTCGATACTACTTGGAAAAGTCAGGTTGATATTCGTGGTTATCGCTCTCATCCCGACACTGGAGTTGTCGCAGAAGAGCTTTTTGATGTTGATCAAGCAACTTATAGAAGTGCCGCAGACTTATCTGTAAACGGTTTTGTATATGCTAATACAGACTATAACGCTGAACCAACTTCTACACAAAATGCACAGCTATTTGACCTTGGAAGAATCTCGCTGATTTCTTCTGATGCCTATAGAGAACAAGTTCAGATAGATTTTAGCAATACTGGTGGTCATGAAGCATCGATTGTTTCTATTACAGATTCTTCTTCACCTGTTCAAACTGTAACAGATACTTCTAGAAACTTTAACTCTTACTATCAAAACGTAAGTCACACGGGTTGTAGTGTTTTAAATAGAGTTGATGGATCTTGTTCACTTCGTTTTCATTTAGCTCCTGTTGCAGCAAGTGGAGCAAATGCAAGTGATATTGAAAACGGTTTAATGTTTGATAATACGGCCGCGAGACAGAAAACTTTTACACTTACTTATAGAAATGGTGCAACTTTTAATGATGACATGTCTCCTGTTCCTGATCAGGTGATCAATGTTACTCTTCAGGCTCTTCTTGTGAGAAAGGGGTATCTCGTTTTTAGAACAACTCCACAGGCCCAAGGGGATATTGGAAATAAAGTGGCCGGAAACACCGACTTTTACCATGTTATGATTGAAAACGTTGGTACGGGGGGAATCCCTTATATTGGTGGAGGAAATGGACGAATTACCTATCCTAATCCACTTGATGTTTTTCCATTTCAATTTATTGATAGACCAGGTGGAGAAAATGGTGCTGACAAAGATTGTTTTGAATTAATTGATTTTGATGGAACTAATCAGCCGACAAATATGGGATCAAATCAGCCTTCTGTTCTCGATCCAGGTGAAGTATGTAGCTTGACGGTTCAGTATAATCTTAAAAGTAATGATTTAAGAGCTCGAGGGTTTTATAATACAACAAACCCTGAGTGGGATCGAAATTTTTATCAGTCAGATAATCCACAAGACCGTTGGGAATATTTAAATCCAAATGCCAGTTGGTCTTTTTCTCTAGAGTATTATGATGGTGACGGTATTGCCGATGCTGTTAATGGCTATACTCCTGATATTTCTGGTTATGGAAATCAGCAAGCTATTGGTGGTGGTACTTCTGGTAATTTTAATTTAGCCGTCAATTACAGACAAGAAGGTGAGGCGATTCCTTATTATCCTCTGCCTGTTGTTTCTGCTGCGATTTATCGTGAAAGTTTTAATTTACCAACTGTAACTCCAACGGGGAGCGAGTGGGGGAACCCTGTCAATGGTGGATTTATTCCTCCAATGTTTATGGACTATGGAAATACTCGTGGTCGTGCTCCAGCCAGTCATTGGGCCGATACTGTCAATTATGCTATGATGGCCGGAATTTTTAACCCTGGTCTCGATTATACCTATTATATGGGTGCCTTCAAAATAGGCTCTGGAACTCATCGTGTCTCCTACACTTTAAGAAATACTGGAAATAATAATATTACTCCTGTTGTGGATACTTTTAATACAAATGGCTCAAATCAGATTACTCGTGTGACTCCAACATTAACAGCCTTTGGTTCACAAGAGCGAATTGAATTTGATATTACGCCAACCCAATTTGGCCAGCCTTTTACTATTCATACATTTGCCTTTCAAAATGGAAGACATACTGTGAGTGATTGGAATAATTTAACTTTAACACCAGATACTGTCGGCTTAACAAATGCCATTATCTTCGATGTTCTTCCTGCTAATACGGGTGAAATTACAGCGCAGCTTAATACTTTTACGACCTCTTTTAATACGTCTACACAAACAGTTGATGAAGTTTACAATCCAACTTCTTCAACTTTAAATACTTACTTTCACGGTGCAAATGAGAGTGAAGTCGTTCGATTTGAGGGGATTCGTGGTTCTGGTGTTTATGATAAGAAACGTTTTACTTTCACTAATAGTGGAGCGTTTCCTATTTTAAATGTACGCTTTCATTTAACAAAACTTGTTCGTGATGTGGTCGACACTGATGCTAATGGTGCTGGATACACAGTTAGCTCAACAACATGTAACAACGTAACTCTTAATCCAGGACAGACCTGTACTGTTGATATCCAATTTTTAGCAAGTGTTAATGAACCACTTAAAACAACTCGCTATGCCTATGTTTCCTATGATCAAGGGCCTGTGAATAACTTAACAGGACTCTTTACTAAAAAAGGTTTCAAAATAGAGTTTGAAGCAGCTGATCCAGCGATACTTGCCATTAACAATACGACTTCAGAAAGTATCTATGATGAGAATAATAATATTATTTCTGATTCGTATCCAATTAACCTTGGTTTCTATGACGACGCTAGCCACCCATTGTTAAATGATTATCCTAATCAGGTTGTCGCAACAAATGGGGTAAATCTGGTGAATAGTTCTGAAGAGAAAGCTTCTCTTCTTGCTCAGTATCGAACGTTTGTTGGTGATGCTACTGCTGAAGTTCCGACAACGGGAGACTGGATACAGATTTACAATACTAATGGAATTGATATCGATGCCAATAGAGCTTGTTTCTATGGGGATGACGAATTCGATGGTTCTGTTCCAATAGATGAAAAAGGATTTAATAGTGATACAGTCGCACAATGTCGATTAAACATTAGAAAGTCATTTGATTCGAGTATTCTTGGTGGAGATATTCCAAGTGGGCAGGGCTATGCTGGCCTTACTTACTACAATAGTAAGAGAACATCGACATCAACTTTCTACTTTCACTTGAAAGGATTTGTTGAACCGAACAGATCAAACTTTCCTGGAACAGATATTTCCAATGTTTCATCATCTAGTGATGGGACGATTACTTTTTCTTGGGACGCATTTTCTCCACAGAACTCTGCATGGGGTGCGATAACTGGCTATCGAGTATTCTATGCTGCTGGATCGAATGTACTATCCAATATTTTTAACTCTAGTAACTTGAGTTTTGTCGACACGACAGGAACAACTGCAACTATTACAGGTTTGAATTCTAATAAATATTACTATTTTAAAATTGTCGCAAAGAGATCTACACCTACGGGAACTGAATATCTATCAGATAGTAACCTAGGAGTACGTGAAATCGTTGTACCGAGTGATAATCATTTTTATAATTATGCACTAAGGGCAATTATAGATAGATTCACAACTGATCTGGATGGCGATAGTTTTATGAGTAAAGATGAAGCGACGACTGCCTGTAATAATGCAAGACTTCAGATTTCTAGAAATGGTGGAGACGTCTCTATTACTAAAAGACTTATCACTAATGAAATCTATGATCTTATCGATGCAACAGAAGAGGGAAGTGATTACCTCTATCAATACTCACCACACTGGGTTTCAGATACTCCTGTAGATATTGCGGCAGTATTCTCTGATTTCAACTGTTCGAATAAGACAGGAACTGATAATACCAATTTTAGATACTATATTAAATCTTGTGGTGATTGTTCATGTAATACTCTTCCAATAATTAGAGGGAGTGATGGACGTGACTATCCACCAAATTCAACGATTTATTCTGACCCAGAGATTTTAAGTTCGCACGCTCGTTGTTATACAATTCAATAAAGTAGATATCGAGAGGGGTGATCCCTCTCGATATTTTCAAGCCAGAATATTTTTCCCTTTTATCTTATAAATCACTAAGAAATGAAAACTTCACTTTGAAGTTCTTTAATTTTGTTGACCTGATTTGACTAAAATCGCCCAATATTGCCTAGCGTAGAAGCAAGTGCGAATACTTGATAATATGCTTATATGATTAGTAGACTAATAGTACTATCCCTATTCATGTTTTCAATTACCGCTTTTGCTCAAAAGCATCTCATTACACTTAATATGAGTGGAGTAGAAGATATGAGCACAAGTGAGACAACTTATATCCGTAAGAGTGCTTACGAAGCGATTTTCAGTGCCAAGATATTTGAAATTTCACTTGGAAAAGTAAATAGAGAAAATAAAGAGGGGATCACTTGGTTTGAGATTGTTGTTGATTCAAAGAAGCTTCCAAACGATCAAATGAACATCACTTTTTCTCTCTATGAAAGACCTACAAATGAGATTATCAACTTCGTTCAAGAGAAGTTTGTAAAGCGAAGTAAAGTTCAATTTCGTGCACGAATTCTTATGTATAAACTTCTGTTTGGACAGTATTTTGATGAGAAAGAAGAAAAATTGATTGAGCCAAAAGTCATTCCTTTAAAGAAAAGACAGGTAAAAGCTAAAACGCCTAGACCTGTTACCAAGAGGGATAAAGACGAAGTTGCACAAGAGGATACTCCTCAAGAAGAAGAGAGTGAGAAAGTCTTTAATGCAAAAGAGAGAGAAAAAAAGGCTAAAGTCGCCAAAGAGAAAGAAAAGATAAAGCCTAAGAAAAATAAACCAACGATTCAAAAATTTGAGGCACCGAACTTAGATCTTAGAAAATCTGTTGCAAGTGAAAAACGTGAGCCTGTTAGTCATTTGACTTGGCTTAGTAAGTATAATTTTTCCATAGGACAAGAAGACGAAACAGTAATTACGCAGGTTAACCTTCCTGTTGACGGTATTGTTGAAACAGAAACTTCAATCAAGAGAATTGCTCTTAAAATCAATGCCATCGCTCAAATTAAAGAATGGGATCAGCACTTTCAATATGGAGGAGTGATTTCTAAAGTTATTAGTGAAGATGAGTATGCTGTTCCGGCCCGTTTGTCTATTTATGGAAATTATAATTTTAATCTATATGACTATTCGCTCTTTGCTAGTCCATCGCTTGAATACGAAACACTTGGATTCGTATCTCTAGGAAAGAGGGGGGAAGACTTTCAGGAATATACAAATAATATTCTGTGGGCCGGAATAGGTGGACGCTTTTTTAGGCAAATTTTCAATCGAGTTTTTTCACTCGAAGTTGATTTTAAAAAAGCTTTCATTGCTTCGTCCGACATTGCCGGAGAAGGAGAGAGTGTACCGCTCGATGGTTCAAAAATCATGGCGGAGACACGTTTTGAAATTTATAAAAGTTGGGGACTAGGATTCTTCTACGAATCTGTTGAACTAACTTCCGTATCAATAAGTGATTTTAGTAACGAGCATAAAATGTACGGAATAAGATTAACGTACAATTAATTGGCGAGAACATTATGAGATTAAAAGACAAGTACGATGAATTAGAGTCATTAGTTAATGAAAATAACTATAAGTCGATTTGTATTGATGAAGAAATTGTCTATGTCGGTGCAAAGGTGAGAAATTCACTGACAATTGAAGAAAGGGACATTTTCTTTAAAGATCTCCACAAAAAAATCTCTCGTCACTTAAATAAAGGAAACGGTTCTCTCAATCTTTCTGTCAGTGACTGTTTAACAAAGAAAAATCAGTTACATTTTATGAATCAGATGGATGTTTTCCTATTCAAGCTAGGCAACTTGTTTCAGTTTGTTAACTCGAGATCAAATAAACTTAAGTTAAAAGTGAATGATACGACATTTAGAATGGAGCTTTCATTTGATATTAGCGATCTTGATATGCTGAAAAGAGAATCGCTCTATAAATCGTCACATAAGTTAAAAGATCATTTAAAAGATCGCTTCGATAGAAACCTCAAGTTTATCTGTCGTGAAATTGAACAGCAGAATGAGATGGTTATGAAGTTTGAGTCAATATACATGAAACTTGATCATGCTGGTTATAAGGAAGAAAAGAAAAATGAAAATAAGAAGGGGAAATCACTTGAAGTTCGCTAGTTTTATTGCAATTTCTTTACTGTTAACGCAAATGTCTTTTTCAAAAAGTGCCGGTGATTGGATGAACCAGCATGATAAAGACTTAATCAGTTTAGATACAAAGTCATATATTAATAATGTCCCAGCTTATTTAGAAAAGTCTTCACTTAGCGAAAAAATGGCAAAGAGAGTGAAGTATGAGTCAAATAAGATGATTGAAAGATCTGTTAATTTGAGAAAAAAATCATTGATGGTTATTGATGAGATTGGAAAAACTCAAAATAAAGCAACAGCAAGTATTGGATCTCTTCTTTCAGATACTGCTGAACACCTTCAGGAACACTCGCTTTTAACAAAAACTGGAATTGAGGGACTGTCATCACTTTTGACTGCAATCGATAGAACTCTTATGAAAGTTCGTGTAAGCGAAAGTATAAAACTTCCATTGATGAGTCAGGTTTCAGGACTTAAAAGAGATGTAACTTCATTTAGAGAAATCGAGGATCGTTATAAGAGTTTTATGGCGACTGCTTTTCAAACGAATTGGTATAATACGACAGTTAAGTCGAATCAAGTGGATAAAATGAAGCTTGCTGCGAAGATTGATTCACTTGAGAATCGTTTATCAAGAAGCCAGATGGGAAGTTTCTTTAACTATGCTGTAATGGCGCTAGGTCTAGCGAGTTTAGGTTTTGCAGGTCTTATGGCCTTCAGAAATAGAAAGCTTAAAATTGAAAATGAAGAGCTTGAAAATAAAGACTGGGGAAAGGTCGTTTCAAGTCGTGTGAAAAGATCTTATGAAACTTCTCTTAATGAACTAGAAAATATTTCTGTAGCACGATTTGATCGTGCAGGAAGAATAACATTTGCTAATGATGAGTTTAAATCTAATTTCAGGAAAGTTGAATTTCACAAGCTAAAATGGGATGAGTTTTTTGCAAAGAACTTTAAAAAAGAAAAGGCACTTCGTGGTCAACACAATCTCTATAAATTTATTGGCGATGTAACTTGCGATTACTCTGTTCAGACAACAGTTGATAAGGCAACGGGGCAAACACTATGTTGGCTTTATAAATTTGATTCAATTCTTCTTACTAAAATTGGAAGCGTGAGAAAAGCTTCTCTAGATAAGTTGAAAGTAAACTCACTTGATATTCTTGATGACTTAATGGCAGCACAATTCAATATGAGTGGTAAACAGTATCTCGATTTTGCAGATGTTGGAAGTGCCAATGATCTCTATATTTATGCGCCAGTAAGTAGTGTTAAAAATATCTTTGATAAAGCATTAAAGGCGATTATCGCTATCCAAGATCTCAAACAGAATGAAAGTCTTGCTAATGTTGCGATTTCTAGAAAAAGTAAGAAATTCGTTTTAACTGCAGAGATTCCTGGAGTGTCTCTTGATTCAAGTGACTTTGGTTCTAAAGTAACGGTTGGATCTAGAGAGTGGCTATTAAATGATGTGATTAAAGGTGTAGAGGCTTCAACAAAAGACTTTAACATCACGACTATCGTTAAGAACACACGAGTAAATGGTAAGAAAGTTCTCGTCTTCGAAATGACAGTAGCTGATTTAGAAGACGTTAAATGGAACTCGAGAGAGTTTAGGGTATAAGAATGTACAAAAAGGTTTTTGCCATAGGTCTATTCTTAGTTGGATCATCTTCTTTCGCGAAAGGGGGATTTTCTGACGTTCTTAGTTATAGCTTAGGAATGGTAAACCATTCGGTAACTGAAAATGCTAGTGAGCTTGTACAAACTGATGACACTGTCGATGCAGAAGAGGGCGGTGTTGAAGCGAGTTCAAGTGCTGTTTCGGCAATTAGTTTTCAACTTAATTGGGAATTTAAGTCAGAGGCCAAAAAATCATACTTTATGACTGCCGCTGTTCCAATGATGACAACTGGTGGTGCCGGTGTCTTTACTGGTGGGGTTGGTATGAATTGGTATTTAAACGATCTTGGAACAAAATACACATACCTTCAAAATGGTACAGAGATGACAATCATCCCAAGCTTCAAGTATTACTGGGGCGCTAGTACGGGACTTGGTTACGTTGTTTATAATACAGAGTCTGCAAAAAAGAGTGATGTCTTCTTTGATCTAGGTGTTCATGGAGGCGGTGTTTACTCAATCAGTGACTCTAAGGGAATTAAAGCTGAAATCGGTGTCAGTAGAGCAACCGGTGTAGCGACTTCGGGAATTAAATTTAATATCTTCTTCGGGATGACACAGTACTTATGAAAACACTAATTATTTTCACATTGTTATCTTTTTCAAGCATTAGCTTTGCTGCTGATTTGAACATCAAGAGTAATCCAGCTGATTGTGATGTCTTTGTTATCGGTGAGAATGGGAAAAAGAACGCAGTAGGTAAGACTCCTTATAAAACAAGCATTGATGAAATTAAAAACAACTTTGGTGTTGAAGGTTCAGTTCAATTTCTTGTTCATAAGCCTGGATTTGAAGAATTTAATATCGTTGTTCCATTGATTGGAAGTAGTGATGTTAACTTGAGTGCAAACTTAGAAGTTCAACGCGACATTAAGATGACTCAAGATCTTGATCTTCTTGTTACAGATCTCTTTGATGTACTAAGAATGATGAGAGGCAAGGACTTTGATACTGCTTATGCAAAGCTTGATAAGTTAGAACAGAAATTTCCACATTACTCAATTATCTATGAAATGAAAGGAACAATTTCTTATCTTCAAAAAGAATTTAAGAAAGCACTAAGTTTCTATCGTAAGGCCTTTGGGATTAATCCAAAGAATAGAGAGGCCTATAAAATGAAAGTCTATCTAGAGAAGAAGTTCCAAGTTGATGCTGGAACTGGAGGACAGGGATGAAAAAGTTACTTGCTCATATCATGATCTTAACTCTCGTTCTGGGAGATATGGTCAGTTTTGCAAAGATTGCTAATTTGCCAAGCCTGGAGTGGCAAAGACAGGAATTAGAACAGAATATTCATTCTAAAGTTACCAATATTCTCGATTCAATTGTAACGAAGACACAGTATAACGTTGATGTTGAGGTCATTACGGGAACTCCTGAAGAACCTGATTTTAATAAATCAGAGGGGAGTACTGGTCCAACTGGTGGAACACTGAAGATCGAAGATCAAGAAGTTGAAAAAACAGAAGAAGAAAAGGCCGAAGAAGCACGTTTAGCAGAAGCTAAGAAGTCCAAGGCCCTTGTGAAGTTTACGGATGTTGAGCCAGCTGAAAATACTGGTGATTATATTGTCTTTTCTAAATTTGGAATGGAAGCGCCTCTTGTAGATGATTTTAATGATTTCCAACCAGAAGGAAAGATTGTCTTAACAATGGAAAATGACGAAGACAAAAAGAAAATCGAAGCTCTTAAAGAAAAGTATAATAATAAAGAAGAGCAGTATGTAGAGCAAATTAAGAAACTACAGAAACAATCTCAGAATAAGATTTCTGCTGTAGAGCAGATGTGGAAATACAACAACTCTGTTGATGTCTTTAAGAACTTGAAGTCAGTAAATGTAACTGTTCGTCTAAGTGAGAGCTTAGATGATGAAGTAAAGCAGAAAATTGAAAAGTATGTAAGAGACATTAAATTTAATCTTGGGAAAACTAAACCACAGATTAAGTTTGAATATGGCGTTCTTGGAAGTGATCTTAATGAAGTTACTTTCATGGATAAAGTAAAAGAGGTTCTCGATTTTATTAGTAAGTTTGCAACTCTTATGGGAATTGTCCTTGGTGTTATTCTCTTTGGATTTGTTGGAAATAAATTAATCAATCGCTACTTTGAATTAAATTCTGGAACACAGAACTCTGGAAATTTCAAAATGGAAGGCGCTGACGCCGAAGATGAGGATGACTCTTCTGATGACGCAGGAATGCCTACTCTTCCTGGATTCGGTGGTGCTGATGGTGGAGTCATAGGACTAAATGGTGTTGAGCGATTTAAGTATTTCATTAAAAATACACCAAATGATGCCATTATGCTTGTTAAGAGATGGATTTCAGCTGGAGATAAACAGTCGAATTCAGCTCTAAGAGCTCTTGTACAGCAGATGGATAATGATGAACTAAAGACTCTTTTTCAATCTCTAAGTGAAGCTCAAAGAAATGATTGGAGAGCATTACTGGATAAGCCATTAACTGCAGCTGAGCTTACTTCGGCCAATGACTTTATTAGTAACCAGATTGTTCAAAGTGTAATTGTTCCATCTGAAATTGATGATCCAGAAACATACGATCTAATTCTTAAGCTTAAGCCTGAGAATGTTGCTAGACTAGTAGAGGAAGAGCCAGCTCAAGGTGCACTATTAATGAACGCACTAAGCTTGAATTTTGTTAACCAAGTTCTCAATCATTGTGAAGATGGTGTACGTGATTCAATCATCAATAAGTCTGTTGAAGTTACTCAAAAAGATGTACTTGATAACCAAGAAAAGCTTAAGCAAACACTTCAAAAATATGTTGAAGTTGTTGATAAGAAGCCATTTGTAGATAAAGTAGCTAAACTTATCCCAATGTCAAAGCCTGAACTTGAAAACTCTCTTTTCAAAGTACTTGCTAAGAAAACTGAACCGTTGGTACTTAAGACAATTGCTTTTGATAACTTTCCAGCTGAATTAATTCAAGAGCTTCCTGAGCAATTTTTGAAAAACACATTAACAGATTATCCTCTTCATCAAAAAGTTAGAATGCTACTTTCGGTTGATGAGGGTTTAAGAAGTATCTTTTTAGATATCTTTGCCCCTGAGGGAACAAAGGCTAATGACCTTATTACAATTGAGTTTGATTCAATTGAAAGAGATGAAGGTGAGTACCAGAAAGTACTTGATGAAGCATCTGATCACTGGTTTAGCTTTGTTAAATTTGTTCGTAAAGAGATTAAGCGTGATAAGCAATTTACAAGAGAAATTAGCGACCTTCTGGAAAATTGGTCGGATAATATTCAAAGCGACAATGAAACTCAATCTCACTTAAGAGCTGTAGCATAAAAAAAAGCCCCTTGTTTAAAAGGGGCTTTTTTTATATTGATAAGCTTTTTGCAATATCTAAATATTCATCAGGAACATTGTCATTTTTATCTAAGCATTCCTCGAAATTTACGGCCGTAACTTTTCCATTTCGATAACCTGTCACAAAGCTCGTTCCATTTTTCATAAGTTCTTTAACTGCAATATAGCCCATTTTAGAGGCAATTAATCTGTCTCTCACACTTGGGTTTCCTCCACGTTGAATGTGGCCAAGAATACAAACTCGTGCATCTATATCATACTTAGAGAGGTTTTCTTGAACGCGATAGCTAAGACCTGGTTCTTCTCCTTCTGCTACAATGATAATTGAAGAGAGTTTACCTCTTTTAAGTCCTCGCTTAATATCTTGAACAATCTGATCGTAGTTGATTTCTTCGTTTTGAGTAGGAAGAATGATATTTTCAGCACCTGTACATAGCCCTACATTTAATGCTATAGCAGGAGACTTTCTTCCCATAACTTCAACAATAAAAGTTCGATCGTGCGAGTGAGCCGTATCTCTGATTTTATCGACAGCATCAACTGCCGTTTGAACGGCCGTTTCAAAACCAATCGAATAGTCGGTACCGCTTATGTCGTTGTCGATTGTACCCGGAATTCCAACGACGGGAATACCATGTTCTTTATGTAAGGCCCACGCGCCATTAAAGGAACCATTTCCGCCAATCACAATAAGACTATCAACTTTCTTTCTCGCAAGAATGTGAGCAGCTTCCTTTCTAATGTCTGCGCTTAAAAACTCAGGACAGCGAGATGTTTGAAGAATGGTTCCTCCATGTTGAAGGATATTACCAACACTTGAGGCATCCATTGGTCGTATATTTCCTTCTAAAAGGCCTTGGAAGCCCCTCTGGATACCATAAACATCAAGACCTGCACCGATAGCCGTTCTCACAACACTTCGAATAGCACAGTTCATTCCAGGGCTATCTCCACCACTACAAAGGACTGCTACAGATTTAATTTCTTTTTTCATTTTATGTTCCTTAATTAAGTAAAAATATTAATTCCCTCAAATGTTTTCGGCATATTTATGCCCATACAATAGAGTACAGTAGGAGAAACATCCTTTAGAGCATGATTTCCTTCAGTCACTTTAAATTCTTTATCTCTCAAATCTTTATGAACAACAAGAAATGGTACAGGAGCACCTGTGTGTGATGTGTGAGGAGTTCCATCAGGATAAACCATCTGATCACTATTTCCATGATCTGCTGTAATTAGTAGTGTTACATTCTTCTCTTCACATTTTTTTGCAAGTTGTTCGACACTTTTATCTAGAGCTTCAATGGCCTTAACCGCAGCTTCATAATTTCCCGTATGACCAACCATATCTGAGTTTGCAAAATTTACTAGATAGAAATCAGCACTTTCATTATCAATGGCATTAATGAGTTTTTCTGTAACGAGTGGTGCACTCATTTCTGGCTTTTGATCGTATGTTTGAACATCTTTTGGTGATGGAATAAGAATATGCTGTTCATTTTTAAATGGCTTTTTTTCACCACCATTAAAAAAGAATGTTACGTGTGCATACTTTTCTGTCTCGGCAATTTTCAGTTGCTTTTTCCCTAGGGAAGAAAGGTACTCAGTCATACCTCCACTAATCTTTTCTTTATCAAAGAGAATTGGAAGTTCCATATCATCAGGTATGTATGGGGTCATGCAAAGAAAATACGAAGGGATAAAATCTCTTTGAAATTCATTAAAATCTGGAAGATTCATTGCTTGAGTTATTTGAATGGCCCTATCAGGTCTAAAGTTTAAAAAGAAAACACTGTCGCCATCTTTCATTGCATAGTCGGGATTAAAAAGAGTCGGTGCAATAAATTCATCATAGCGACCTTGCTCATATTCTGATTTTAAATATTGGGCAGGACTTAAGCTAGAGAGCTCTCCTTTACCTGTAAACATATTGTAGGCGCTTTGAATTTTCTCCCATCTTCTATCTCGATCCATTCCAATAGATCGCCCTTGCATTGAAGCGAATTTAAATCCGTCTACTGTTAAAAGATCATGGATATATTTTTCTCCAACATCCTTTTGCGTATCTCGACCATCCATAAAGGCATGAAAGAAGATTTCAATATCTTGGTTTTTAAGGGCATTGATTGTTTCTTTAATATGATCAATGTGAGAGTGAACGCCGCCATCGGAGAGAAGACCCATAAGATGTATTCTCTTTGTTCCTGTTTTTGCTTTTTCAATGAGTTCTTTTAAAAGTGGACGATCATTATATTTTCCCATTTCAATACATTCATTAATTCGAACGAGATCTTGTCTAACAGGTCTTCCGGCCCCTAAGTTCATATGCCCAACTTCAGAATTTCCAGCCACCCCTTTAGGCAGACCAACGGAAACACCTCCGGCTTCAATCGTTGTATAAGGATAGTGCTTCATAAGAGAATCGATGAACTTTGTATCTGCATCTCGAATTGCATTCTTTGTTTCATTTGAATTGATTCCAAAGCCATCTAGGATAACTAAAAGGGCCTTTGGCGATATTGATTTAATTGTCGTCATATTTTTAATCCTTGATTTGTTTTAATTTAACTTCATTTCGCTAACTTATAATATATTAAATTACTCTCTAGAACGTTTACTTTTTTAAAGAAGTCGTCGTAATTCCTCGATTTCTGAATCATGCCCTATTTATTTGTCAGTATATTTTATAAAAAATCGGCAGAATTTGTCGAATTGTGTCGTCTTTTTAATAGTTTAGTAATTTTGATATAATCAGCAATATATTCATTTACTAATAGACGATAAAATATTGAGAACAGGTAAGTTTTAATTGCGAGGATAATATGTTTAAGAATCAAGCTGGTATAGCAATGGGAATGGCAGTAATGGTCTTAGGTGCTATTGCTGGAGGGTCTTACTTATTGATTAAAAGACTTGATGATTCAAAACAAGATGCTGTTAAAGAAATTAAATACGAAAAGGGAAGAGTTGAGTCTCAAAAGATTCTTGGTCTTAGTGGTTTTCTCATTTCAAATAATCTCATTCTTTGTAAGCAAGATGCGTGGGGAGATGGTTCTGAGAAGAATCAATGTAAGTGGATGGGACAACAAAAAGATAAGAACTACCGTCCTGAAGAATTTGGATTGAAGAACCTGCGTTATAACAAAGGTGATCTTGTCTTTGATCTTGAAACTCGTCGTGCAAATAAAAACTCAAATAATATCAAGTATCCATCTAGTGTTCGTTTTAGATTAGCTGACGTTAATAAGAATGATTCCCTAAAGGCCGCTATTGGAGATATTCCAGAAGAGGTTAAATTTATTGATCGTGACCATTATGTTGTTCTTGTTCAATCAGAAGTTAAGATTCCAGGAAAGTCTGGAGAAGAAATGACTGTTCAAGGTGCAGGTGCATTTAAACGTCCAATAGCTATTCCAAAAATTGAAGTGAGAAGCTCTTCTTGTCAGAGTCAATGTAATACATCTTTAAGTGAACATTTGAATCCAGCTTGTCGTGGTCGTTTTTCTATCGATAATAATACTAAGACTGATATTGAAATCATTACTTACAACCAAGGTCCAGGTGTTATTTACGATCTAGATTATGAAAGAAGGGTTGTATTCGATAGTGGAATAAAGGCCGATAATGTTCCTGCTAATGAAAAAGTGGAAATTCCTCTAACTGACTACATCCCACCAGACCATAAAGAAACTTGGAACGATAGAGTTCCTTGTGGAACGTTTGTAAAGAAAGTTACAAAGACAATTGTTGGTAGAGGTCAAAATTCTGCTAATTCTAATAGGTCAATTTCGCAACACTCTGAACCTGCGGGAAGAGTCGTTTATAAACTAGATGCGATTTCCTCGCTATCTAACATTGAGCCTTTTAGATTAAATGAAAAGGTTGTAACTGAAAATGGTGAGATTAAAGGTAAGTTGGATGAAACAACGACAACTATCTATGTAAGTCCACCGCATTAGAATAATCATTTAAAGTTTTTAGTTTATATAAAGGGAGCTGTACGTTATGTGGTCTTTTAGAAAAAAACAGTCTGGTTTCAGTATGCTCGAAACGATTGTTGCATTAGGAGTAATAGGTGCTGGGGCTTATATTGCTGTTAATTCATCAAAGTTTGTTGCAACACACGAGAAAACGGCCAAAGACTCAACTTCTGTTTCACACATTAATCAGGAAATTGTTAGGGGAGCTTTAAGGGCCTTAACTCTTTCAGAAGATAAAACAGGATTAAGAAATCAAGGGATCTGTTCTCTTGTCTCATCTGATGCCTCTTCACCTGGTGTGGGAAGTATTTATATCAATTTAAAAAATCATGAAAAGCTTTTTAACGGCAAGCGCTGGGAAACTTTTTTACCAAATTGGGTAGAGTCTTCGGCCAAAGATTGTAAGATGAAAAATACTTGGAGTAAGTGTTTTAAACCTTCATCTGATAACGCTCTAAGCTTTTCCAAGCAACAACTTAAGAACTTAGATCTCGTTGCTAATGTTAAAATTACGCCAGTTAGTATGAATGCTAAACTTGGGATTGGTCTTTTTGAACCTTTAACTTCGAAATATTTAAAGTCTGATACCGATGTAAAGAACGTAGGTTTTATCGTTGATTCTGTTGTCTATTACACTGAAGAAGGGAAAACAACTAGAACTCAAAAAGATCTTAAAAACTACATTTGGGCACCAAATGTTGGTATTTGTGATTATAAACTTTCAAATGGGAAAACAGTTAAATTATCTCTTTCAGGTACAGGTGCTTCAGATCCTGATGGAAATACTGTCTATAACAGAAGTGGTTTCTCTGGAAACAAAAGAGACCCTCTTGATATCTCTTTTAGAAGAAGTCAGGCTCAGGAGGGAGTTTTAGATGAGTCTGGGCAGTTTATTACAACAGATACATCGAAAAATATCTTTGGTTCATGTAATGAGGTTAAATTTCGTTGTCCTCAAGAAAGCTCAAATAAAAGAGAGTATGGTGCCATTGAGTACCAAACATATCTTTCATATAACAGAGATAATGTGTTAACAAACTCTACTTCTATGGACCCATTCTTCCGATTTAGAATTAAAAAGGGTGGAGACAATGGACAAAGTCCAGGAAGTTACCACGTTAATTACTTCTTCGATGCTTCTCCAGAGGACCAAGCAGATATATCAAAGGCTAAATCCGAAAAAAATATGCCCGTTCGTGTTCGCGGTTCACATGAGCTTGTTGTAAAAGTGACTGATCGTGCAGGAACTCAATCGGCAAATAATGTTTGTAGAAATATTTGTAATGAAAATACAAACTACAATACAAATGGCTCAGATTATTTACAGCGTTTCGCACCTTTTCTTTCCTATGCCTTCTCTGATTTTAAAGGAGAGGTTTTCAATCAATCAACGACTGAACAAGTTGGATGTACAGCTTGTTATATGAAGAACTGTGATCAGTTTGGTCTAGGTACTTTTGGTCCAATGAATAAGCAACCAAATCAACCTTTAGACTCAATTATCCCTGAGTGTTCTTTAAAAGAACCTAATGATGTTGTATTGGATCTTCAGCCATTTAAGAATAATACAAAAGATGGTGGAAATTGGGCCGATTCTTCAAAAACTTGTATTGCTGCTCAGTTGAATGCTAGTGGTGATGGACTTGTCCTTTTCAACGAAAATTGTGATCAAGACCTTCCTGTTATGTGTTACAACTATGGAACTTATCTTCTCGCTAGAGATGTAACACGTACAGCTGAAAGTATTTCAAAGGTTAAGTATCAGTCAGCTTATGACCGTTGTTTTAAAATGGGGCGGGAGCAAACTCCTATTGCTGAGTTGAATGATTATATGGAATCAAGTTCTTTACCATTTCCAACAAATGGTGCGAATTATGATTTTATCAACCTCGCTCAACAGGGATTCTTCTTTGCACCACAAACAAGTAAAGATGTTATGGATTATAAGAGATGGACTAAGAAGCATTCTATCCCGACATCAACGAAATTTTGGGTTGCTCTAAAGCGTGATGGGGATAAGCAAGTCATTGCAGATCTACCAGCGGTTGCGAATTTATCTAAGAAATCTAATTTTGCTCTCTATTTCGATGGAAGTGGTAAATTAGCTTATAAGAATTATTCATTTGAAATGGACTTAGATAGCCTTCCTGCTTCTGGTCCTTATGGAATGATGTTAACAAATCATCTTAAATATAAAGGTTTACAAATTATTAAGCCAAATTCTCCAAGAACTTCTGGTAAGGCAATGAAGTTTCTATGTCGTAAGAAGAGTTATCCACATGATTTCTTTTTGAGTCGTTCTGGAGCAAATGATCTTAATAGAGGTGAAGAGCGCTGTAAGTTAAGTGGAGGGGTATTTGTTCCACCTACGACACCTCTTGGTTGGCTTAAGGCCATGATGCTCGTTGAGAAATTTGATCATGATTTTCCATTTCATGATCCAAATATAGATGAAGCTAGTGAAGTGAATGGTGTTTGGGTCGCTATTTCAACGCCTAATTCAACTGTTACAAATGACTCTTGGCTACCATATCCAATTGAAGGAAATGAGAAGTTATGGAGTAATGCGAAATATTCTCCTGAATCATCAGATGGAGATCATCGAGTTATTGATGGAAGAGGACATTTCAGATTCCCAAGAGCAAAGGTTGAAGGTGGTAATTTTATCAAAGTTACAATGAAGCCTGATTCAATTTTCAAAGTAAAGCTTAATGGAAGAAAGACAATCGAAATTAAGTTCAATGAAGCTGGTACAGCAGATAAAGATTATACAGTTGAAGAAGTTATTTCAATGTTTAACAGCGCTGCTTCAGGCGAAGCTGTGATGAGCTCTGATAAGAAAGGCTTAACTGGAGTTAGTAAAACAATTACTATCTCTTCATTAGATGCCTCTGAGAATTCTTTTATTGGAATCGAATTTGGTGTAAATGGTGCGGCCAGTGAACTAGGTTTTAGTGAAGGAAAGAGCGTTAAAGCTCCTGGAACAGATTTCAAACTATGTTACAATCGTCGTGGTTCTATTGAGAAAAAAGGTTTTAAATCTTTCTGTGAAAGAGAAGTTAAGTATTCTGAAGTAAGAGACTCTAAGGAATTTATGGTGCTTTTTGCTTTAGCTGGATTACGTGATTACGATTTATTTAGAGTATCGAATTAAGAGGAGATTCGTCCATGGAAGGGCATCGTAGACAGAGAGGGTTTACTCTCGCGGAAGTTGTTGTTACTGCTGGTATAATTGGTTTCATTGCTGTTGTTGCTAATTACGGTATGGGCCTTATGAACAATGTTAAGAAGAAGGCAGAAGCTAAGACGATTCAAAACCAAACAATGACTGATATTGCGAGAAATATGAATAGTGTTGGTGGTAAGTTGATTTGGTCAAATTATAATTTTGATCAATCGTTCTATTCGTCTGGAGATTTAGAATTAGCAAAAAAGACAGAATGGACTATCGCTGATCTCGATTCTGTTACTAACGTTAATCAACTAGCGGTTTTAACAAAAACTGATACAGGTGCTAACGTAAGCTTTTTTAGAAACTCATTCACACATGAAATTGTAGATGAAGAAGATCCTACTAAAAAAGGATTCATTGCAACTCGTTGTGTAGAAAAGGATGATTTCTTCACAAAATATAGTGCTCAAGAAGCTGTGGATCTGGAATATGCTCCATTTCTCTATAAGAAATCTAATGGTCAGTTTTCAGTTCAGTGTTGTAAGATGAATTCATCGACAAGCTGTTCAAATCGTCCTGTAGCAGAGCCTGAGGACAGATACCGTGTTCGTACATTTATTTTTAAAAGAGGGGCTTTAAGATCTTTTCCTGGGCAAGGTGATGATCGCTATCTACTTGGAACTGGATTTACGACATATTTCAATAGAAACAAAGATCCTTTCGCCTTTTCAACTTATATCTTTTCAATAAGAAATCCTTGTATTGGACGTAAGAAAAACTGTAATAAACAAATTCCTGTTGCAATGAAGCACCTTAGAGGTGACGCCAGTCAGACCGGTGTTCATGAATCAGGTGTTATTATTATTAAATAATGAAAGAAATAATTTTATTTTTAATTCCATTATTTCTCCTCTTTAGTTGTATTGATCGCCAGACTTTCAAAGAGGAGAAGTTATCTCAAGAAATTCGTGAATCTTTTAAAAAAACACTTCCTGTTCTTAAAGAACCAAATCTCTATGAGATCATTGGAAGGAAACCAAGTACGAAAGAATTGGAGCTTGGCCGTTTTCTTTTTAACGATACCATTTTATCTCGAAATAATGATGTTAGCTGTGCTACTTGCCATCTTTCTAATCATGGCTTTGCCGATGGAAATTCGATTAATATTGGAACGCTTGGTGTTGGTGGTCCTAATGGAGATACCGTAGGTAAGGGTTTTGGTGAAGGAGTGCTTTCATTAGATCGTACCTTAGGACAAGATGGGTTTGGATTTCATGGAAGAAACTTCATGTTTAGAAATAGTCTTTCCACTGTGAATGTTGTTTATCGAGTGAATAATTCTACAGATGTGGGACTTTTTCACGATGGCCGATTCGGAAAGATTCATTTTCAAGTTTTACTTCCAATTCATACACCTGAAGAGATGTGCGGAAAAAATCCAATCAGTTTGAATGATAACAAAGAAAATATCTTTGCGAGTGGAGGTCCTTTGTTTGATACTCCCGTTAAAATCAATCATAGTAACTCTAATGATGACTATACTGGAGCTGATACAGGCTTTTTTAACGCTCAAAAAGAAGCAATTAGTGGAATCCCATTTTATCGAAAAAATGGAGCACGTTCGATTCCAAATCGAAATGAATGCCTGGCCATTACCATCGCAAAACTTAGAAAGGTTCCTTATTACAAAAAGACCTTTAAAGAAGTTTACGGAGAGAGTGGGGTTACTGATTTAAATCTTGCGAAGGCTTTATCCGCCTTTGTTTTAACTCATGTCTCTAACCGTACGCCCTATGACCAATTCATGAAAGGTGAAAATAGTTTAGATCGTGATCAGCTCTTAGGCCTTGTCATTTTTATGAGTGAACAAGGAAAGAAAATTAAGGTTGGAGATAAAGAAGTTGTGGGAGCCGGTTGTATTAACTGTCATGACACAGCTACTTTTGGTGGGAATGGTTTTTCTTCACTTGGAGTTAAATCTGATGTTCGAAGCCCCCTCTCTCAGAAATCTCAATCAACAAGTTTAGATTCTGGCTTCTTTAGTCGACCACGCGTTCAACGAGGACTCGTTCCAGAATGTCATGTTGAAGGAATCTCTGTTTTAGAGACTTCAAACTACGCTCCTGATATTGGTAGGGCCAATGGTTCTTTCAAGAGTGATGATTGTTTTAAATTTAGAATACCACCTCTTAGAAATATTATAGAAACTTATCCTTACTATCATCATGGTACTGAACGTGCGCTAGGAACAACTGAAGGGGATCTCAAAAAGAGAAGCTTGGCGGCCCTTAAAAATGTGATTGAATACCATTTACGAGGACCAGTGAATCCATCTCTCTATAATAGACGAAATGTTCATAAGCCTTTTTTTGATGAATACTTACAAAAGGATATGCTCATTCCTTATTACGCACAAAATTTTGTCGATTACAAACTACAGAACCCATCAAATAGTCACTTCCCTTTGAAGTTAAGCACTATGGAAATTGATTATCTTTTAAAGTTTATCGCTTTTGGTCTTTGGGATAAAAAATCTACTTCTGTTGGTCTTTTAGGAAATGACTTATCTCACCCAGAGAAAGTACCAAGCGGGTTTAGTCCTTCTGTTTCTAGAGATGAAGGCCTTCAAACAGAATTACCACCAAGTTTTCAGAAATAGTACTGCAATCTAAATCGCAGTACTATTTTGAGGAATATAGGGTTACTCAACTAGGTTGAGTCGAACAACTCGCGTTGTATTTGATCCCGCTAAATAATAAGAAACAATGATGTCATCATCACTTTGAAGACCAATTGAAATCGGTGTAATGTTACTATAGAATTCTGTCGTAGCTGATACATCTGTTGGTATCGTAAATGTTCCTAGTGCATCAGAAAATTGATAGATACTAGAGTTCGTGCCGCTATTTCCAATATCATTTAATGGAGCTCCGTTTTGATCGAGAATCATAACAAAGGCCCGTGAATCTTGGGTGTCGCGACCAGCGATATAGACTCTCGAGTTAGCAACTTCTACGTCATAAATTGAATAGCGAGTATTTTCTGTTGTAAAAACACCAGAAGTTGCAAATGATCCGACGAGACTTCCACTAGCATCTAGTTTGTAAATATTATTTGGAGAAACGAGAAAGATATTTGTTCCATCGACAATCATATCGATAAGACGAAAATCGTTATTGGCCGTCTGTGTTCCAACTTCACTCATACCCCCTGTTCCAAAGCTCGTATCAAGGGCACCACTGAGATTGTATTTTTCAACATAAAGTGACTTTGAACCACTAGAGACTTTTGTTCCTCCAATAATAACTCCTGTACTATGGGCCTCAATTTTATTTGCTCTAGTGGCAACACCAACTTCATTTGACTGCATAAATGAGTAACCCGTATTTGTCGGTCCAAAAGTTGTATCGACAGCACCTGAAGAATCAAGCTTATAGAGAATTCTCTTTTCAATATTACTTGCATCTCCATAGTCATTTGGATAAGACATCGCTCCACCGTCTTCGATAAAGCCCGCAATATAGAAATTACCGCCAATTTCAACTGAATCTAAGAAGGCAAAATTGGTCGTTGGTTTTCCTGCTGGTGCTGGTCCACCCACGAGAGTTGTAGCTGGAATTGGTAAAAGTGGGTTTGGAGGAAATGGATTACCAATATGATCAACATGGTTCTCAAAGTTTAAAATTCCTGTTGTTGAAAAACTTGTGTCGAGAACACCACTGGTATCTGTTAAGAGCAGCCCACCAAAAATTTCAAAAGAAACTTGAAAGGCAACAAGTGGCATTGAAACTGTTGAAAGTAACCTATTAGTACTTGTTATTTTAAGAGAGCTTGGAATGTTGTGAGCGATTTGTGCTCGATTGTTGTTGATTGCAACAGTTCCCGGGGTTGTTGGAAAAGTGAATAGTGATGTGGTTCCATTTCCATTATATTTTTCAATTTGGATTTCATTTTGATCCATATCACCAAATCCACCCATAGCGTTTATACTTGCAAAGTCGACTATAAACTTTGAGAGATAAATATTGTCACTGCTATCAATGACCATTTTATTCGTGTAGTTGGTGATATCTAATTCACCACTAGATCCAAAGGTATCGTCAATGGCCAGACCTGTATCCGGGACTGTAGGCACAGGGGTTGAGTCATCAGAACTGTCATCTGAGTTGTTATCAGTTGCTCCTTGGCCTTCAGGGGCCTTTTTCTTGGGACACCCGTCGTTGGTGCAGACAAGAACAACATCCTCGGAAGGAACTTGGAGTTCAGAGATACACGAAGTGAAAAGAAGACATAAGAGGATAATTCTCATTCTAAACCCTATGTAAAATGTTTAAGCAATCGTTCCTGATTACTTGATTGTTTAAAAAAAATAATGTTTTCAAAAAAATACTAAGTTATTTTTTTAAATCGCCGATAAATTGGCTAAGTGAGATAAATACTCGTATTTTTTCAAAATAACCCATCGATTAAATCTGTCGGTCAAATCACAAATTTTCTTTAGAATTTCTCTCGGAATAATTTTCTCTGTCGTATAGAAAACATACGTCTAAACTTTAGACGGCCTAGGATATTTTTACATACCTACTTTTAGTCACTTAGTAGCTCTTCCATTTGGCACGCTCTTTGCTTCTACATTAGCAAAAGAATTTTTAATAACTGCTTGTGGAGGAGAGTTATGAAAACAAATATTAAATGGCTATTAATGCTTCTAATGGCATTCCAGTTAGCAAGTTGCGGTGGCAGCGATTCAAAAAACGTAGTTCAATCAAGTCCTGATACAGGAACGGTTACAGATAATACTGTCGTAACAAATGAAGGAGTTGATTTAAACTCAGTTCCTAGGCCGACAACAGTTTCTGAATATCGTTCGGCTGTTTCAAATGGAAAATTTGTATCGGCGAGATCTTTATATACTAATTCATATAATGAATGTAAGTCTAACCTACAGTTATGTTGGTTAAAGTATGGAATAAATGGAAATAATCTTCCTGCACCTTCAAGTGTAAGTCGTTACAAACTAACTCATAAAGAATCAAATTGTACTGTTAAAAAGAGTGAGATTTTTGGATTCCTTGATTACTATAAAAATAAGTGTTCAAGTACAGCTAAGAATCTAAGTTACGAGACAAGTGCAGGACAAGTTGAATCTGTCATGACAAGTTCTGGAACGAGAGCTCAACATTTAACTGACCTAATTGCTATGATTGACAATAGTGATCAATCTCAAATCAGTGGAACTCAACTTGTTCTCATTGATGGGAATACTTATAGACTTCTCGACTTGTCGAGACCTGCTGGAGCCAACCCTGTTCTAGAGATCGACTATAACAGTTATGGTGGGCAAGATGGAATGAGATACTTTGATGGTCTTCTTCCTCTAGATTACTAAAAAAACGATTTATTAATAGGGGAGCGTTCTGCTCCCCTTTTCTTTTTTTCCCCTTGCAATTGGCCCTGCAGAGAATCCAAAAATCCTATATAATATTAATGGTATATTCATTAAAAAAAAGGATTTTAAGATGGCCAATTACAAAACAGATTTAAATGATGTTCACTTTAATCTCTTCGACTTTTGTAACATTCAAGAAAATGACTTTGGTCTTGGTGAAGCCGAGTTAAAAGATATCTTAGAGCAATTTAATAAGTTCACTGAAAACGAAATCTTTCCTACTCGTGAACCAGGTGATCACATTGGGGTTAAGTTAACTGACAAGGGTGTCATTGTTCCTGAATGTTTTCATAAGGCCAATAAAGCTTTCTATGACAATGGTTGGTACGCTCTTGGTTATGATGAAGAAATTGGTGGAATGCCATCTCCTCATGCTTTGAAGATTGCGTGTAGTTCTATGGCCATTGGAGCAAACGTTGGTTTCTCAATGTACTATGGTCTTTCACAGGGTGCTATGAATGTAATTGAAAAAGTTGGGTCGAAAGAACAAAAAGACCTCTACATTCCTCCAATGATGATTGGAACATGGGGTGGAACAATGTGTTTAACTGAGCCGGAAGCAGGTTCAGATGTTGGAAATGCTAAAACTGTTGCGACTCCAAGAGAAGATGGAAAGTACAATATTAAAGGTGTTAAAATCTTTATTTCTAGTGGTGACAGTGATCTTTACGATAACAATATTCACTTAGTTCTTGCTAGAACTCCAGGAGCTCCAGAGGGTACGAAAGGACTTTCTCTTTTTATTGTTCCAAAAAACCTTATCAATAAAGATGGAACAAATGGTGCATTCAACAACGTTCGTTGTACTAAGATTGAAGAGAAAATGGGAATCCATGGTTCTGCCACTTGTGAATTAACATTTGGTGATGAAGGTGAGTCTGTTGGTGAACTGATTGGTAAAGAATTTGATGGAATGACAAATATGTTCATCATGATGAACGAAGCAAGACTACTCTGTGGTCTTCAGGGAGAGGCGCAAGCTAATCTTTGCTATATGATGACAGAGCAATATGCAAGAGAGAGAAAGCAGTTTGGAGCTGAGCTTGTTCACCTACCAGATGTAAAGAGAACTCTTTTAAAAATGAGATCGACGGCAAGAGGACTGAGAGCTCTGTCTTACTATACTGCAAACCTTTTTGATAAGGCAGATAAAGGAGATAAGGAAGCTGAGGCTGAAATTGCTCTTTTTACTCCAATTTGTAAGGCCTTTTGTTCTGACGAAGGATTTAATGTTTCTGTTGATGCAATCCAAGTTCATGGTGGATATGGCTATTGTACTGAATATGGAATTGAGCAATTTGCGAGAGATACAAAAATTGCAACGATCTATGAAGGAACTAACGGAATTCAAGCGATCGACTTTATTATGAGAAAGATTTTAAAAGATAATGCTAAGACGTTCTTTGCTGTTGGAAAGAAAATCCAAAATACAATGAACAAAGAAGAAGCAAAGCAATTCTCACATGAAATCTCTATGATTGGAAAATCGATGGAGATGTCTGAAAAAATGCTTGAGCGTTTTAGTAAACTAATGGCCGCAAAAAATACTAATGGTGTTCTTTCATATGCCACTGACTTTTTGTCTTATTGTGGTAATCTAGTCGTTTCTTGGCTTCTCTTGGAGCACGCATGCATTGCTGTAAATAAGATGGATGGTGCTAGTGAAGAGGAAAAGAAGTTTTACCAATCGAAGATAAATGACTTCAAAATCTTTTGCCAATATCAATTAACGAGAAATATTGGTCTTGGAAATAGTGTTTTAAATTTTGAAGAAGATTTAACTAAGATGGAAGTTTAACTGCAGTGAGGAGTGGAAGTTGGCTATGGATGCGGCAAAAATAGAAGAGTTAATAGAGCAGTTCTCTTCCGAGAAACATGGAAACACTGACTATTACAAAGATGATATTTACGTTGTGGGAGATGATGGTAAGTCACTTGCTCCCCTTGGATATTTATTAAAAAAGTTAGATGGTTTTACAATCGATGATCTTTATAACTTTGGATTTGTTCACGATTCGTTTGAGTTGTATACTCCAGAGAATTTTGAAAATTGGTTTGAGTATCAGTACTCAAGAAAGTTCAAGAAGACGGCCATTAAGTCGATGACGATATTACATCGACCTAATAATAAGGCCATCTTTGATGCTATCGAAACTGTTAACAAGATGTATGAGATCTTGAGGAATGAAAATATTCTTCACAATGGTAAGAAACTTCCTGTTCAACTGGGAGAGTGGTATGCCAAAACGATCTTTGGTTTAAGGCAAATTAAATCTAGCTCTCAAAGAGGATTCGACTTTTATCTCGGAGATAAGAGAGTAGAAGTAAAGGTTCACTGGGGAGATGCTTCTTCACCAAAAGGTGTGAAGGTCAGAAAGTCTCTCGTTCAATTAAGTGAATATTGTGTTGTGATTTATATTGCTAAGAATTTAATGATTAGAGAAGTTTGTTTTCTTGATTCTGATTACATCATTAGAAAGTTTTCTGGAAAAGGTCATACAATCTTTTTGAAGGATCCAGAGATTGGAAGTTACTTTTTTAGTTGTTCTAATAAACATCAGGATAAGGTCAAAAATAAAATGGCGTTGATGAAGTATTCTTCACCAACGTTTGCAATGAAATTGGCCGGAAACTTTACTTAACGAATATCATAGCGCAGAAGGCGACATTCGATATTACCATTGAAAAATGGAATTCGCTTGGCCGTCTGAAGCGCTATCTTTTTTCTAAGTTCAGGATTAGACGTTAAAATAAAAGCTCTAAATCCTTTGTAGTTATTCTTCAGATTTTCCCCGAGATTATAATAAAGCTCTTTAACTTCATCAGTTGCTCCAAGTCTTTCTCCATAAGGAGGATTTGTTACAACGACACCTGGTGCTTCGATCTCTAGAGTTAACTTCGTTGCATCGCCTTTTTCTAGTTCAACGATATCTGCTGGAAGTCCTGCATTCTCTAAGTGCTCTCTACAAAGATTTAAGTTTCTTGCTTGAATGTCACTTCCATAGAATTGAAAGTGTTCTAGCTCATCAATTGATTTATTGATTTGCTCATAAGTTTGTTGAAGATATTCTTTAACGTCTCTTGTGAGGAATGTTTTTTCTTTGAACCAAACTTGCTCAAGAAAAGCAAAAGTCTTCTCTTTTCTTTCTATATTTCTGAGGATACGAAGATAAGTCGGAGGTATCTTTCCTTTGATTAAGATGGCCTCAATGAGAATTGTTCCCGACCCACACATTGGATCATAGAAAACATCTTCCTCTCCATCAAATTCACTCGCGATGACTAGTGCCGCCGCTAGGTTTTCTCTAATCGGAGCGCTGTGACCTCTTTGTCTATAACCTCTATTTGAAAGAGGAGAACCACAAAGATCAATAAACACCGAGCAGTTCCATCCCTTGTCTCCGCGTCCACCTTCAATACGAAGGAGAAAGTTTACATCAGCATCTTTTGTATCAACACTTGGTCTTTCACCTTTTTTCTCTCTAAAGTGATCGACAATAGCATCTTTTAGAATTTGAGAAACAGCGACAGAGTTTTTAAAGAACGCCTTTGATTTGTGATCAAAAAGAGTTTGAATTTTAAATGTCTGATTAAGAGTTAGGGCCTTTAACCATGGCTCTGTTTTAGCTTTATTATAGAGGTCCTTTTCATTTCTTACTTTCATAAAAGCGAAACTCTTGAAAACCCTACTTGCAAGACGAGTATGAATAAGAAATTGAATCCCTGTTAGGTCATCTGCTTTAAAGCGAACACCGCCTTTTTTTACTTCTCTGTCCTCAATTCCAAATTGGTCGAGCTCTTGATCGAGCATAGTTTCCATTTCTCTTGGGCAAGAAGCAAAAAATGTAGAGAGTCCTTGAGATTTTTTCAAAATTTATTCCTTATTAATGAGCTCAAAATAATTATGAGCTTTTGCAATCAAGTCTTGATAGCTATTTTCTAAGCGAGCATTGAGATCGCCCTCTTTAAACCTTTTAATTCGCCAAAGAGCAATAGAAAAGAGACCAAGTAAAATAGCCTCGTTTATAAACAGCTTTTCTTCATTGTTTAATGTATATGCCTTTTCGTAACCTTCTAGATAAGACTTTACTAGATCGGGGTTAATTTGCCCCTTTTCGATACAGCTACCAGAGATTGATATCCCAAGATCGAGGATCACTTCACCATGGCCTGCTTGCTCGAAATCGAGCATTGCCGCAACTTTCTCTTCTTGAAAGAGAGTGTTGTCGTAGTAAAGATCACCATGAATGATCGAATATGATTTATTGGCCTTAAGATATTGATCGATTTTGTTAGCGAGCATGAGATCAAAAGCGTCTTTGAAGTCTTTTGGGCAACTAGGTTCTTCTGTGAATTTGGCTATTGAAGAAGCATCGTGGCCAATATCGCTATAGTTTCGAATATCACCTTTGGAAACATTCTTTGTTTTATCGTGGAGAAGTCCTAGAGCGTAGCCGATTTCACGGCAAGTCTGGTCACTTGGTCCAGGAGGAATACCTTTAATAAAAGGAAAAAGTACCCCATAAAGGTTTTTATATTGATAAACTAATTCACCTTTCAGGGTCTTGTAGCACTGAAGAGAGAGAGGGTAGTTGAGTTCTTTCAACTTCCCAAGGAGGATTTGTTCATTGTGTAGGTCCTCATAGCTCTTATCGTTAGAAACTTTAAGTAGATAAACATGATCTTGAGTCTGGACTCTATAATTTGAGTTTGAAATTCCAAGGGAGAGTGGTTTTAAAGAAACGTAATTTTCAATTCCATATAATTGAAGAATAGAATGCGCCATGTCGTCATTCAGTTTTGTATAATCACCCATAAATTTGCCTAGAAATGATTTGTCGCGTTGATATATCTTAAAATTCTTGGCAAGCCTAACCTTGTTAGTGAATTTTTGCAATGTTATACTGTCACGGATTTAATGGAACTAAATAAATAACGCTTCTTGGAGGAAGTATGGATTTTAATGATTACAAAGTAAAAGACATCTCTCTTGCTGATTGGGGGAGAAAAGAAATCAAGATCGCCGAAAGTGAAATGCCAGGACTTATGGCCCTTCGTGAAGAATTTGGTGCGTCAAAGCCTCTAAAAGGTGCAAAAATCGCTGGTTGTCTTCACATGACAATTCAAACGGCCGTTCTTATTGAAACTCTTGTTGAGCTTGGTGCAGAAGTAAGATGGTCTTCATGTAATATTTATTCAACTCAAGATCAAGCTGCTGCTGCAATCGCTGCTGCAGGAATCCCTGTATTTGCATGGAAAGGTCTTACTGAAGAAGAATTTGACTGGTGTATTGAGCAAACTCTTAAGTGGCCAGATGGTTCAGGTCTTAACATGATCCTTGATGATGGTGGAGATCTTACAAATATGGTTCACGATAAATATCCTGAGCTAATTGAAGCTATTAAAGGTCTTTCTGAAGAAACGACTACAGGTGTTCATAGACTTTATGAAAGAGTTCAAAAGGGAACTCTTAAAATGCCTGCTATCAATATCAATGACTCGGTAACGAAGTCTAAGTTTGATAACCTTTACGGTTGTAGAGAGTCACTTGTTGACGGTATTAAGAGAGCAACTGATGTTATGATCGCTGGTAAAACATGTGTTGTTGCTGGTTACGGTGATGTTGGTAAAGGTTCTGCTCAATCATTTAAAGGTTTAGGAGCAAGAGTTGTTGTAACTGAAATCGATCCAATTTGCGCTCTTCAAGCAGCTATGGAAGGTTTTGAAGTTATGACTATGAATGAAGCTTCAAAAATCGGTGACATCTTCTGTACAACTACTGGTTGTGTAGATGTAATCAACGCAAGCCACCTCGATAACATGAGAGATGGAGCGATCGTTTGTAACATTGGTCACTTTGATTCAGAAATTAGCATCAAGCACCTTCACAATAACTACACAGAAGATAATATTAAGCCACAAGTTGATATGTATACGTCTAAAGAAGGAAAGAGAATTATTCTTCTTGCTCAAGGACGTCTTGTTAACCTTGGATGTGCTACAGGTCACCCATCATTTGTTATGTCTAACTCATTCACAAACCAAGTTATGGCACAAATGGAACTATGGGATAACTCTGATAAGTATGAAAACAAAGTTTACATGCTTCCTAAGCACCTTGATGAAAAAGTAGCTCGTCTTCACCTTGAGAGAATCAATGTTCGTATTGACTCTCTAACTGCTGAGCAAGCTGAGTACTTAAATGTTCCAAAAGAAGGACCATTTAAGCCAGAACACTACAGATACTAAATTTTAAGGGCCCACTTGTTGGGCCCTTTTTTACAGGTAGGTCAAAATGAAATTATTTCTCGCAACTGACCATGCTGCTTTTGAGCAAAAAGAAGAAGTAAAAGAATTTTTGAAAGATCTAGGTCACGAAGTCGTTGATCTTGGTACCAGTTCTTCAGAAAGAGCTAATTACCCTGAATTTGCGATCAAATTGGCTAAGTCTGTCGTTCATGCAAATGAGTTGGGAATACTTCTTTGTGGTTCAGGTATTGGCGTCTCTATGGCGGCAAATCGATTTAAAGGTATCCGCGCAGCTCTTTGTAGAAGTACTGAAGAGGCGAAACTTTCTCGCCAGCACAATGATGCTAATGTTCTTTGCCTTGGCGGAAGAATTAGCTCGATGGATGAAATAAAAGAAATGATTACTGTCTGGCTAAAGACAGATTTCGAAGGTGGTCGCCATAGTGAGCGAATCGCTTTGTTTAATGATATTGGAGAAGACGTATAATGAAGATGCTTGAAAAGATTGCTTACCCTTTGGTTTTTTTGGTGGCAATTGTTGGTGTTTACTTCTCTTGGACTGACCTTCCTTTTTATGAAGGTGTCTATGTAAGAGAAGATGGTTTTGTTGAGTGGCTTACTGTTGTAGCGCTTCTCTCTGGAGCATTTCTTTCCCTTTATAGGGCCTATATTTTAAAGCCTTTTAGAGGAACATGGTTCTCTATTTGTTTGGTTATTCTCGCTGCCATTTTAATTTTTGGTGCAGGAGAGGAGATTTCTTGGGGGCAGAGAATTTTTAATATTCAATCTCCTGAGTTTTTTCAGACACACAACTCTCAGGGTGAAACGAATATTCACAATTTGATTGTTGGTGGAAAGAAGATTAATAAAATCATCTTTGGAACAATTCTAGGAATTTTTGTCGGCCTTTATTTTCTCGTTCTTCCTGTTCTTTATAGAAAGATAGAGAAAGTTAAAACGCTTATAGATTCATTCGCTATACCTGTTCCTAAGGTATTTCATATTGTTGTCTATCTAATTTTAGTTGGACTTGTTGAATTGATTGAAGGCGGAAAGAAGGGAGAGATCCTAGAGTTCGCAGGTTGTTGGGTTTTTACACTACTCATTTTTGCACCTTACAATCGAATTATTTATTCTAGAAAATCATTTGAAAGATAAAAAAAAAAGCAGCCATCAGGCTGCTTTTTTTATTCCCAAGTCTTTGTTCTATCTATTAATGAAGTATCGAATCCAAGTTCTTTTGCTCGTGCAACGAGATTTTGATAGATCTTTTCATCTAGCTCTTTAGATCGACTTAGTATCCATAAATACTTTCTATCTGGAGTTCCAACTAAAGAGTATTCGTCTTCATTTACCTCTAAAATCCAGTAGTCTCCAGCAAAGAGGCCAAAGAGATTTAAAATAGGAACGAAGCTGACTTTAAGTTTTGCATTCGTTTGCTTGTCTTTTACTGTTGCTAGGGCCTTGGCAACATTGACTTTTCCATCTTCTTTTACACACGTATTTTTAACGTGAATAAAATGCCCCTTGAGAGAGTATTCCGCTTTTGTTTGAAGACATCCCTTTTGAAAAGAGTGCGTTCTAAAGCGAGCAATCTCATACCAAGTTCCAAGGTAGTCTTTTAAATTTACGTAGGGAACAGTATCCAAGTGATCGTTAGTTTTAGCTTGTAGATTGAGCGATAAAAAGATTAGCGAGAATGTGAAAATGATTTTATTCATTGATAGCCTCCTT
Organism: Halobacteriovorax sp. GB3; assembly: GCF_028649655.1. Lineage (NCBI taxonomy): Bacteria > Pseudomonadati > Bdellovibrionota > Bacteriovoracia > Bacteriovoracales > Halobacteriovoraceae > Halobacteriovorax > Halobacteriovorax sp. GB3. The sequence continues at coordinate 108,280 of NZ_JAQSLN010000004.1, read as the reverse complement.
ATAAATAGAGGCTATCTCTTAGTTTCTTATTGATAAAGTCTTGAAAGTTAGACGTTAGTTGGACATTTGTCTTAACGGCAACTTGGACAAGTTTTCATGACCGCTTTTCTGTACTTTTCAGAGAGGCGATAAATTTTTGTCATGGCCCTTTTCCCAACTTCCGTATCGAGAAGCCAAGCAAATTTAGAAACGCCTGGAATGTATTGGATGAGATATTCGGCTACATCTTGACCCACAAGAACATCGTTATCCTCAGTTAAAAGATGAACTTGTTTTTTACACTCTTCAATATCAATCATAGGGAAGTTTTTTAACTCTTCACTATGAATTGAAATCATTTGAATATGTTCTGTTCCTGGTAGCCTTTCAAGTGCTTGCTTAAATCTTAAGCAAAGAGGGCATTCGTTATCAAAGAAGAGAGTTGCTGTTTTGACATCCATGTCTTACTCCATTTTATTCTTGATCGAGTTCTAATTTCTTCCAACCAGAGACTCTGTATCTTCTTGAGATGATATCAAAGATTGGACGCGAGCTATCTTTTGTAATTTGAGCGTTGTTTCCTGCTCTTTCTGCAAATTTAAGAACATTACCATTGTTGGTTTTACCTGATTTCTTCTTAAATTTATCGAGCATTTTATTAAAATTAAAATCATTTGAGCTTTTACTTTTTTGTGTTGGAGCATTGATCCCACTTCCACCTGAGAATGTGAGAACTTTTGAATTCCCCCTTCCTTTTGAAGAATTGTACTTGGCCTTCACAACATTTTTAGCATTAGATCCTCCAAATTTCGCTGTATTGGCTGAGGCTTCTTTAGAGTAGGGAACTGAGGCAAGAGAGCTTGCAACATCTTTTGAAAGTCCTAGGGCCTGAAGACCTTCAAAAACTTCTTTCTGATCGTTTGTTAGAGGAACTTTGGACTTGATATTAATTTTTTTATCTTTAAGCGCCTTGTTGGCAATGGCAAGAAGTTGGCTATCTGGAACACCGGATAACTGACCATTGATGAGTTCACCATTCGTTAGAGAGTTGAATGATTTAAAGGCATTTGCTGGAAGAACTCCCGCTCCTTCAAATGAAGAAAGAGTATTGAGAAATTTCTTACTGTAACAAGAATCCGTTTTATCACAGCTACAATCTTCATCTACTTTTAGATTTTCATCTAAACAACTAACGTAAACAGAGTTTTCAGCAATCTGCTTTTCACGAATTTTATCCATACAATAGTTTGGATCATATTGAGTCGATGGCTCTGAACAATAGCAGTCTTTATTTGTAACAGGGTTACAATCTCCGACCTTAGGGAGTCTGTCTTTAATAGAGTTAACTTTACTCATGTAACTTTCTTGGTCATCAACAACTCCTTTGTAGTAAGCTGTAAGAGTTGCTGCTGCTGCCGTTTTTAAATAAGTTTTCCAACTCGCTCCACCTGTTGCCATTGGCTTCCAGGCCATGGCCACATAACAAGCTGTCGTTGATCCCCAACCAACGTATTGAACTTTAGCTGTCTTTGCTCTCTCTTTGTGAGAGAGGTAGGCTTTTTCAAGGGCCTGTCTCTGAGCGGAGTCTTCGTTGAGATTCATTCCAATATCCTGCTGAGCTAGTTGTTGCTGGAAAAGGGCCACAGCTTCAGTTCCCGAGGCAATATAGCGACAGTAATCGTGTACAGTGTCGCTTTCTTCAGCTGCTTCGTCGGGTTTGGCATCATTTGCTGCTTGTTCTCCTTCAACTGCAGGTTTTTTTGGCTTAACATCAGCTGTTGGAGCGTCATCTTTTGATGGATAACTCGTCTCAATTGAATTCATGTCGGGAATTGAAGAAACGACTAGCGTATACATTTGGGATAGGGCCTTCATCATGGCCGCTTTACTACGGTTAGGATCTTGGCCATTACAGATATCTAAGTCTTTTTTGCTCCCATTCTTACAGGCTTCCTCTAAAATTCTGTTTGAACGGCCATCGTGCATATACGTCTCACTCAAGACTTTTTCTTGATCTGTCAGGTTGTCCTCTGATGTTGTTGTGCTTGTGTGCTGGATTGCTTGACCATAGCTTGCACTAGAGAAGAGCAATGAAAAGAGAATGAGTAAATTAAGAGATTGTTTCATAGTATTTCCAATAGAGTGATCTTTTAGCTATTTTAGCACTAGGTTACCTCTTTCTAGGGGCAAGAACATTAATTGCCTGTCTTGAGTGACGTAAATTTAGGCACTTAGGGTTGTTTGAATCAAGAGATCATGGAATTATAACTGCAAAGAATTATTGACGTTTGACTGCGTCAAACAGTGTTGCTACAAATAATGTTATGAATACAAAATCAAAAGACAAAAACAAAGATACTGAACTTTCACACTCTATGGTCCACTACCTTTTAACGATTCATAAGTTAAAAGAGAATAGAGGCTTTGCCCGTGTTACGGATATTGCTAAGGACTTAAACCTTACTAAGGGAAGTGTTTCAACAGCACTAAATAACCTTAAAAAAAGAGGTCTAGTTACTGAGGAAGAAGATTGTAAATTTCTTGTTCTAACAGACTTAGGTCATGATGAAGTTCACAGAATTCTCTCTTCAAGAACACTTCTTTACTATTTTCTAAGAGACTTCGTTGGAGTCGATGAGGAAGTCGCAGAGAAAGATTCATGTATGATGGAACACTTAATGAGTCCAGAGACTAGCTTAAAGTTTTTTGAGTTCATGAAGAATCTTGCTTGCGCTTGTGGTGAGAGAGATAAGCTTCCTGAATTTAAGACAGCGCTTGATTTGTGTGAATTTGATGACGCTGAAGAATTTATGGAAAAGCAAGAAGGTGATAAATACCTTTCGTCTGAAGACTAATTTAGACGGGCCAAGGAAGGCGATATGTTTAAATTAATTTGGATTGGACTTCTAAGCCTATTTATAGGAGTGAAGTCTTATTCTCAAGAATTATATTGCTTTGAAAAACAAACCTCTTTAAAGCAGGTTCAAAACTCCATTCAACCATTTCTTCTCGCAGGAGAAGGGTCTCAATTAGATGAACAAAGACATTGTGTTCGTGTGAGGGTCTTATCACTAGCAAGAAGAGATTTAATTAAAAAAATCATATCTGGTCAGTATAAAGTTCTCCCTCCTGTTACACAGAGTTCTAATCAAATTCAAAGATCTGGACGATTAGAATCATGCCGACTCGAGATTGAAAGAGTTAGTCGAGAGAGAACTGTGAAGCGAAAAGTACAAGTTGGAAATAAGACTAAGATTTTAGAGGTGCGCGAAGGGGGAGGGCAAGTTTCACGCTCGCAGTTACTCCTTGGTGTAGGAAAGCCTGGAATGTTTAGAATGGATGGAAATGAATACTATATGACGTGCAATAAGAGAGGCTATTCAGGGTATGAAATTAGTCTCAGCTTAGAGAGAGATTATGGACGATCCATGCTTACTACGACAATTACTACAGTTAAAAATAAGAAAGTTAATCTTGGTAGCATGAAAGATGAAATCAAAAATAAAAATAGAGAGCTCTCTCTCTCGCAAGGTCTTAACTACGATAGCGAAGAGACAAGTTTGTCATTTGATTATTATCTGTATATTCGCTAACTCGAGGATTCATTGAAAATAATATCAGAAATAAAGACTCAGTTTTTAGGTTTAAATAGTGATCAGAAAAAAAGTTTAACGAGAATATGTCTAACGTTGTTTTCTCTTTTTTTCTCATATCCTCTCATTAGAGCGACATCGACGGCTCTATTCCTAGAAGTTTTCAAGGCCAAAAGTACACCTCAAGTCTGGGTTTATTCAGTAATCACATTAAGTTTTGCCATTGTTATTTTTAATAAATTTCAAGTGAAACATTCTGTTCATAAACTTTACGCAACGGTTTCGATATTGAGCTTCGTCCTATTTGTTCTCTTTAACCACTTTGTAGTACAGGGCTTTGAATATTGGGTTTATCCGCTGTTTGTCTGGAAAGAAGTTTATATCGTTCTTTGTGTGCATATGGCCTTAGGGTATATGAACTCAATTCTAGATTATGAAACAGCTAAGATCATCTATGGTCCTCTAGGGGCCATTGGAAGTATTGGAAGTATCCTTGGGGGACAAGTTACTTCTTTATTAACAAAGTCATTTGTCTTTTTTAGTGATGTGGGAAATCTTGCAAGTATAAACTTAATGGGAGCACTTCTTGTTCTCATCAGTGCTTTTATTTTCTTCGAGCAAAAAGAGTTTGTTTTAAAAGAGGACAAAGCAAAGCATAAAAAAGATTCGCCTTTAAAGTCCATTTACGAAGTTCGCTATTATGTTTGTGGTATTGCAACTCTTGTTATCTTGACTCAATTCTGTATCAATTTGGCGAACTTTAAATTCAATGTAGAGTTTGAGAAATTTGTTTTTGGAGAAGTTGAGAAGGCAAGCTATTTAGGAAGACTCTATTCTATCATTAGTACAGTTAGTCTTCTCATTCAAATCTTCGTTATCCCAATTTTATTTAAACTAGTTAAAAATAGTCGCATTCACTTCATCATTCCTGTGATTTATATGAGTTTCTTTGTTTTTTCACTAATTGGTGGATCTAATGGACTTTTACCTGTCGCAGCGATGTTTGTTCTCTATAAGGGATTTGATTATTCGATTTTCTCAGCGGCCAAGGAAATGCTTTACTTTCCGTTGGATGCAAAGCAGAAATATGGTGCGAAGTACATTGTTGATATGGTTGTCTATCGCTTTTCAAAAGGACTTATTTCTTTCATCCTGATCTTTGTGCAATCCATTGTCTTTGTCGAGTCCTTGTTGGCCATTTGCCTGATTTTATGGTTATTAATACTCATTCCACTCTTTAATCTGCAGTCTAAATTGATCGCGGATGATAAATAAAAATAGGAGAATCTATGAATCCATTATTGGAAAAATTCGATACACCATTTGGAACAATTCCATTTGATAAGTTAAAAAATGAACACTTCATGCCAGCTCTTGATGAAGCCATCAAGATAGCAAAAGAAAAAATTGAAGCAGTTAAAGCGAACACTGAAGAGCCAACTTTTGAAAATGTTATTCTCGAGATGGAAAATTCAGACCTTCTTCTAGACTCTGTAACACTAGCATTTTTTAACCTTACAAGCGCTGAAACAAATGACGAGATGACTGAAATCTCAAAAGAGTTCAGCCCTAAGCTTACAGCTTTTGGAAATGACATTTCTCTTGATGAGAAACTATTTGAAAAAGTTAAAGCAGTTTATGACAAAAGAGAGACTCTTGGACTAAATCAAGAACAAGCAACTCTACTTGATAAAGTTTATAAAAGCTTTTCTAGAAACGGAGCTTTACTTTCGGAAGATAAAAAAGAAAAGCTAAGAGAAATTGATAAAGAATTATCAACTCTTGGAGTTCAGTTTAGTGATAACGTTTTAAAAGAAACAAATGAATTTGTTATGTTTGTTGAAAACGAATCTGATCTTGAAGGACTACCTGAAGGTGTTCGTGAAGCTGCTGCAATGGAAGCAAAGGAGAGAGGCGAAGAAGGCAAGTGGGCCTTTACTCTTCAATACCCAAGTTATGTTCCTTTTATTATGTATTCATCTAAAAGAGAACTTCGTGAAAAGATGGCAAGAGCATTTGGTTCAAAGGCCTTCAAAGGAAACGAAAGAGATAATCGCGATATCGTAAAGAGAATTGCATCACTTCGCTATGAAAGAGCGAATCTTCTTGGTTACAACACTCACGCTGATTTTGTTCTTGAAGAGAGAATGGCACAGAAACCTGAAAATGTTTTCAATCTATTGAATGAGCTTAAAGATAAAGCTCTAGATGCTGGAAAAGAGCATATGGAAGATGTTAAGGCCTATGCTAAGAAGATAGATGGAATTGAAGAATTAAAGTCTTGGGACTACGCTTTCTACTTCGAAAAAATGAAAAAAGAAAAATTCAATATTGATGATGAAATGCTTAAGCCATATTTTAAGCTTGAGAATGTTATCGATGGTGTCTTTACTGTCGCTAAGAAACTTTTTGGTCTGACTTTCGAGCAGAGAAACGATATTCCTAAATACCATGAAGATGTTCTGACTTATGAAGTTAAAGATAAAGATGGTAAGCATATTTCTGTATTCTATGCTGATTTCTTTCCACGTGCTGGAAAGCGAGGTGGAGCTTGGATGACTCTCTTTAGAGAGCAAAGAGTAGATAATGGTGAAGACATGAGACCACATGTTTCTATTGTTTGTAACTTTACAAAACCAACTGAAACGAAGCCATCTCTACTAACTTTTAATGAAGTAACGACTCTTTTTCACGAGTTTGGACACGCACTTCACGGTATGCTTTCTAAATGTACTTATAAGTCTATTGCAGGAACAAATGTATTTTGGGATTTTGTAGAGCTTCCATCACAGGTTCTTGAAAACTGGGCCTATGAAAAAGAATGTCTAGATCTCTTTGCAAAACATTATGAAACAGGTGAATTGATTCCAACGGATCTTGTGCAAAAATTGAAAGACTCATCAAATTATGGAGAGGGAAGAGCAACTCTTAGACAACTCGGATTAGGTTTACTAGATCTTGCATGGCATGCTGGAAACCCTTCTGATGTTTCAGACGTAGATCAATTTGAAAAAGAAGCGACGAAAGAAGTTGCACTTTTAAGCCCTGTTGATGGAACAAATACATCTTGTTCTTTTGGACACATTTTTGCTGGAGGATATTCAGCTGGATATTATTCATACAAGTGGGCCGAAGTTCTTGATGCTGATGCATTTGAATATTTCAAAACAAACGGAATTTTCAATGAAGAAATTGCTGCTAAATTTCATGATAATGTTCTCTCAAGAGGTGGGTCTGAGCACCCAATGGAGCTTTATAAGAAATTTAGAGGGCAAGAGCCTTCAACTGATGCTCTTTTAAGAAGAGCAGGTCTTCTTTAAATCTTAAAAACACAAATTTGGGCCAATTCTTTCATGGATTGGCCTGAGTTTTCGCCTCTAACTGCCTTATTTTCTAATACATCTAAAACTACTCCTATAATAAGACTATGCCTTGATTAACCAAGCTTACATTCATTATTTTAAAACTGTGGTTTAGCCACGAAGGGAGTTTTTATGGCGGAAAAAAAGAGAAGAAAAAGAAGAGTTAAAAAGCCAGTTGTCGATTGGGAGAGAGTAACTCTCATGCATCATACTGATTTTAAGACTTACAAAATGAAAGAAGAATTTGAGAAAGGTGATTATTTAGTGCATGCAAGTTTCGGGAGAGGGTTTGTTGAAGAGTCGAATCAAAAGAATATTGAAGTTCTTTTTGAAGACAAAAAACGAATTCTAATGCACCGATATGCTGCATAAAAAAAGGGAGCTTTAAGCTCCCTTTTTTAATTTCTCTTTTTCAAAAAAACATCTTTAGCATTACTCCAAACAATATCTTCTTCACCTTTTCCAAGTAATAAGTTTTCTAGATGAGGGAAGAGTTGATCAGAAAAGTCTTCACTACTTTCTTTAGGAAGAAGGGAAGGGAGGTTATCAACGGCCAAGATATCCAAGCTATGATCATTTATTACCTTTGATACAAAAGGCTCATCCCATGAAGTAATTTTATCGTAGAGAGGGATTGGATTTAAATCTGAGTTAGGATCACAACTAACGTCAGAAATAATTTTGAGTTTCGACTCTGTTGATATAATTTCAGGTGAAATGAAAGGTGGAATCTTTACTTGCATTAAGACAGTATTTACAAAGATTTCATGTTCAGGAATTTCTTTAAATGGGCCACCTTTCTTTGTTTCTTCAATATCCCACTTTGTGACTTGGATTCCGACTTTTTCAAAAAGTGAACTTGCTCCTTGTCCACATCTACCTTTTGCTCCAATAACAATCGCTTTAGGAGTAGAGCTACTTTTATTGCTCAGTTCTTTAAGTTCTGAAATAAGAATTTCTTGATCATTTACTGAGCTGATTGCTGGAATACTTGTTTCATGTTTCTCTCGAAAATAGTAGCCTTTAAGTCCAACTGCTGCGCCTACAAAACCGGCCCAAAAACCAAATGCAGCAATACGTCTACCTTGTTCATTTGTAAGATATTCCAAATCAAAAAGTGTACCCCCGCCATTCTTATATTGTGAGAGAATATCTTTAGATCCGTCTTGACCTTTGAATACATGGGCGAAGTAAATATGCTTGTGGTGAAAGTCTTCTTTTTGCTCGATTTCTTTAAGTCCTAAAATATAGTGTTTCGTATCAGCTTTTTTCCAAGAGCCTTCTGGAACAATCGTACAGCCAACTTCTTCATATTGATTAATGGGGAAAATTCGATCTGGGAATTCTTCGACAAAGACTTCAACTCCTTTATCGATGAGTTTTTTTGCATTTTTCGGTGTAAGTGGGGTTCTTTTTTCATGGGCCTTTGTTTCTGACCTTAACCAAATTGATGCCATATAATATCCTTTTTAAGCAATACCATCTTGTATTGATTGATCGCGAGTGACTCTTTTTGCTTCACTTTTAAAGAGTGCTTTTGATGAACTAGTAAACATTTTAAAGAAAATAAGTATGACAAAGAGAATTGCTGTACAAAAAAGCATCTCCATTGTCGTAAAGGAATTTCCAATAAAAGCGATGATAATTCCCCCACTAATATTTGGAACAACAAATGATAGATCAAGAATTGAATGGATTCTTGAAAGATATTCTGTTTCAACTGTTTCTGAAACATAATTTAGTTGAGAAGGGATGCGAATAAAAACGATAACTCCCCAAAAGAAGAAGATGATCAAATTTGGAATAAAGACTGGAATAAGTAACCAGAGTAGCATCAGTAAAGGTTCAAAAGCGATTGAAGAAACAATGAGTTTTCCTGGTCTGTGCTTACTCGTTAGTCGATGCGAGATAATTCCACCAAAGAAACCACCAAGCCCAAAAACAGAGAGCATTAATCCATATTCTCTATCTGAAAGATGAAGAACTTCTGTTACAAATGGAAGAAGTAGGGGGATAAGAACACCAATACAAAAACCTGCGATAGAGCAATTGAATAAAAGTGCCCTCAGGTCTTCTCTTTTCTGAGCATAACGTAACCCTTCCTTTAAATCGTAAAAAAGACTTGTTTGAACATTGTCTACGCTTTCTTTTTTAGGAGGACGATAGTTTATTGTCGAAATCAATGCTATTCCAAGGAAATACGTAATAAGGTCAAATGTTAGAATTTCATCGATTCCCTGCATTTTTGAAAAGACAAGCGCTCCAATAAAAGGGCCAACCATGTGGAGAATCGCCATTGTTGAGCCAAAGAGTGAGTTGGCTATACTTATTTCTTTTTGTGGAACAATGTCATTGATCATTGCTTGTCGGGAAGGATTATAAATTCCTGTAAAAAAAGCAACCATCGCATTGACTAGCAAGATTGAATAAAAATCCTTACTAAAAAAAAGAACCGTAATAATTGGGATTCGAATGATATTGGCGAAGATTAGAACATTTCTGCGATTAAATTTTTCGCCAATTGGTCCACCTAAAAGAGATCCCATTGTTAGGAAGAAGAGAAATGAGGCCCTAATAATACCAAGTTTCGATTTGTCGCCTTCACTTAATTTAAAAACTAACAACATAAGAGCTGTCTCGGTAACAAAAGAACCGAGCTCACTTGTGAGCCCGGCATAATACAATCTAGAAAAATTAGGGTATTTTAAAATCTTAGGAAGTTTGATCATTAGCTTTCAACATTTTTTAACTTATCAAATTTAGAGACAGCTTCGTCGTACTGAGATATGAGCCTTTCTACAATTACATGAACAGGTTCAATCTTCTCGATGAATTCAATTGAAGGTCCTGCACACCATACCGTTTTGTATGTAGCAGAGAAAGCCGCTTTTTCAATGGCCTTCATTCCTTTGTAATATGTAAGCATTTTTGCATATTTTTTTACTTTTTTATTACTATTTAGAAAACTTTCTAGAGCGTTTTGTTTGGTTCCAATTTTTTCAACATAGGGAGTATTGATGACAGTACAAGGTGTTCCTGACACTTTGTCTGAAAGAACAATGTCTTCTGCTCCATAATCAACACAGGCCTGTTTGTAAGCATCACTAACACCACTTTCTTTTGTTGCGATGAAAGGGCTTCCCATAGAAACACCTTCAGCTCCAAGCGCGAGAGTGCTTAGTAGACCAGCTCCTGTACCAATACCTCCGGCACTAATAACAGGAATCTCACAATTTTTCTGAAGGAGAGGAACAAGAATGGTTGATGGAATTGGTCCACAATGACCACCTGCTCCTGAATTTACCGCGATGAGAGCATCAGCACCGAGGGATTCAACTTTTTTAGCATATTGAACATCTACAACATCACAGAAGATTTTAGTCCCTTTAGGAGAAAGTCTTTTGATAACTTCTTCAGGGCTTCCAAGAGAAGTGATGATAAATGCTGGAGGATGTTTCTCGAGAATATCAATTTGAGCTTTTTGGTGGATATTAGATTTATTTACGATGAGGTTGATTCCAAATGGGCCATCACATTTTTCATGAAGCTCGATGATTCCCTTTTCAAATTCTTCTGGTGTTCTCCAGTTGAGAGCAGGGATACAACCCATGATTCCGGCCTTTGCTGCTTCGATAAGCATCTCATTATTTGAGACTAAGAACATTGGTGCCATGATAATTGGATACTTAATATTAAATGTTTCTGTGAGCCATGTTTTGATCACAACAGATCTCCTTCATTGATGTGTTTAGACAACATATTTTCTCACAAAAAGGTCTCAAGATGAATCGATAAATAAATGACTCAGCTCTTAACCTAGTGTTTACCCATGTCTTTTAGTGAGGTAATATAAAAGTGTACTCTAAACAAGGTTTTTTAAGTGTCTAACCAAACAATTCCGGTGCTAGCAGATTTCAAAGATATTCGATCATTATTAGAAACTGAGCGCAAAACGATAATAAAAGTAAACAACTTCTCTGATAGCGACGAATATGTTCGTACAATAGAAGATGCAGGAATCGTATTAGACTTTATTGAAGAGTTTCAGACACATTTATTTCAGCTTTTTTCAAAAGCTCCATCTTTAGCAAATTTATTTTCTACGGAGTATCTTTCGGTACATGAGTTTTTTAAAAGAGACTATATATTAGAAACTATTTTTCTCGATGATTGTTTATTTCCAGAAAAGGAACTCTATTATTTTGGTCAAGATGGTGGGCTAAATGAAAAAATTCTGAAAATACATTTAACTGGAATTGAAAGATGGTGCCGAGATAAATTAAAGCATCACGAAAATACTCAAGAGTTGATTCTCGAAAACTTTAATCTTGAGTTGAAAGCTAATGAACTTAAGTGTCCATGTGTTAAATGTTCTGCTGACTTCAGGGCCCGCTTGAGGGATTTTGTTTTTGATACATGTAAAGAAGTCATCGAAACATCATATTCTTCAATTGAAAACAATATTGATAACGGAATTGAATTTGTTAGTGAACTCTATCAGAAAATGCAGAAGGAACTTGATAAAACTTTTTACAAGGTTCGTTTTAAACTGAAGAGAAGCTCCCTTAATCGATTAGAAGTACAAGTGAAAAATATTCTCAAAGAGAAATTTCATTACCCATCAAAACTTTCAGTTCTTCATAAAAGAAACCTCGCTCTATATTTTGATAATCAACTAGAAGCGATGGAATTTTCAAATGATCTCGTAACAGAAGAAGAATATGAAAAGTACTTCCAAACTCTTGCTAACAATTTTTGGAGAGGTGAGAAGTACTTAAAGCGTGAATTCAAAAAATTCATCAAGTCGATAGTTGTTCTTAAAAAGAAGGATGTCTCTTCAAAGATTCTTCAGGAATATCTTGGAGAGTTCTGGGTTCACTCAAGTGCGAGACAATTAAAACGAAAAATTGTCTATCATATGGGACCAACAAACTCTGGTAAAACCTATCATGCCATTGAGGCGCTTAAAGGTGCTGATAAAGGATGCTACTTAGCTCCTTTAAGGCTTCTTGCTGGAGAACTTTACGATACACTTAATGCTAGTGGAGTTAAGACATCTCTTTTAACAGGTGAAGAGGTTATCGAAACTGAGGGTGCAACTCACTATAGTTCAACAATTGAGATGGCTAGGTTTCAAGAAGAATTTGATTGCTGTGTTATTGATGAAATTCAAATGATCACTGACTCTCAACGTGGTTGGGCATGGACGAGAGCTCTTGTTAATATCTTCTCCCCTGAAATTCATGTCTGTGGTGATCCTTCAGCACTAGATCTTATTAAGAAGATCGTTGAATTATGTGGTGATGAATTAGAAATTAAAAATTATACAAGAATGACTGAACTTCAAGTTTTAAAGAAGCCAATTGCTCTTAGTGAAATGCAAAAGTCCGATGCTCTTGTTGTCTTTTCTAGACGAAATGCTCTTCGCTATAAGAGAGACCTCGAGAGACTTGGTTTCAAAGTATCAATTGTATATGGACGACTCAGTCCTGAAGTTCGAAGAGAGCAGGCCCGTAAATTCGATGAAGGTGAAACAGATGTAATCGTTTCAACAGATGCCATTTCTATGGGAATGAATTTACCAATTAAGAGAATCGTTTTTTCTACTCTTTCAAAATTTATTAACTCACAAGAATTTGTTATTTCTGATAGTGAAATCAAACAGATTGCAGGTCGTGCTGGACGTTACAAAAGATTCCCTACGGGTTATGTCTCATGTCTGACAAAAGTAGAAGATGGAATTGATACCGTTAATAAGGCATTAGGAGCAACATTAGATCAAAGTACTCAATGTATGGTTGGTCCTGATCTAGATATTTTTAATCAAGTTAACAGAGCACTTGAAGATAATGCTCTACCGACACTAAAACTTTCTGAGTTTCTTAGACTTTTCAACACAATGATTTTCCAAAAACCATTCTTCTGTGTTGAATTAAATGAAATGATTGAACTTGCAGAAATGGTAGAAGATGCAGATTCTGATGCTAAACTAACTGATGCTGAAATTTTTGGGTTCTCTTGTGCACCAGTTAATCAAGGGTTAATGGAACACGTTCAATATTTCGTTTGGATTCTCACTCACTATGTTAGTGAAAGCCCAATTACAAACGAGGCCATTGATTCAACATCGAATGATATCGATTATCTCGAAACATCAATTAAATGTGTGGAGCTTTATCAGTGGCTTTCAAGGCACTTTAATAATAAGCACTTTGTGTTTGATGAAAATGACCTTCTTCATAATAAACAAGAGGCAATTGATAAGTTGAATACTCTGCTTTCAGATAAAATTGTTCCAACGTGTTCAAGTTGTGGATGTAAATTACCTGAAGACTCACGCTTTCCTATTTGTGAAGAATGTTTCAAAAAGAGACGTTTCAGTGGAAGACGACGTACTGGAAATAATCAAGGTCGAAGAGGCGATGATTCAAAAGGTGAGAACAGTGGACGTTCTGGAAAATTTAAGGGGCGTAGCCGCTATGGCAAACCTGGCGAAAAAAGCTTTGGTGGAAAAAGAAAACGTCCTTCAAGAAAGAGAAAAACGACTAAATAGAAATGAATATTTATGATTATGCTGAAACATTATTAATGGGAACAAGCTTAGAAGATAAGCTGCTTGCTCCTGTTAATATTGATATAACTCATAATAATACACCTTATGATATGCCATTGTACCCTGGAAGAGATGAATCAATTGCCTTTTCAGATGAACAGGTTAGATTTCCCGGAAAGGGAAAGCTTCATCTACCTGAAAAGAGAGCTCTTGCAATGCATTTCTTTGCCAATCATGAACTACTGGCAATTGAAATGATGGCCGCAGCAATATTAAAATTTCCGGGTGAAAGCGAAGAAGACTTAAAACTGAAAAAGGGTCTTCTAAAAACAATTGCTGATGAACAAAAACATTTTAAATTGTATGTAAATCGCATGAAAGACTTTGGTCTTAATTTTGGTGATGTTCCTTTAAATGATTTCTTCTGGCGACAAATGCCAAAGATAGATAATCCTTCGCAGTTCTTTAGTGTCATGGCCTTAACATTCGAGCAAGCGAACTTAGATTTTGCTGACTTTTATAGGCATATCTTTGCCGAATATGGAGATGAAAAATCTGCAAGAATAATGGATATTGTTTTTGAAGATGAAATTTCTCACGTCGCTTTTGGAAGAACTTGGCTCAATACATGGAAACAAAGTAAAAGTCTTTGGGATTATTATTTAGAAAACCTGCCAGATAATCTAACTCCTGCAAGGGCCAAGGGAATTGTTTTAAATATCGAAGCAAGACAAAGAGCTGGTCTAGATGATCACTATATCGATTCAATCGAGAATTATAGAGACAATTTTAAGTTAACAAATCGCAAGAGCTGGAAAAGTGAAAACTGATATTGTTAATTTTGACTATGAAGATGCTCTTAACGGTGTTGTTAATGAGAAAAGATCTCAAAGCATCATTAGTGAGTTTGAGTACATTTATTTTCTTGTAAATAAAGATGAGAGCTCGATGATGAAAAATCATAGAGAGTACTCACAAGACTATCTTAATCATCTTAAAAAATTTGGAATGGTAATTCCTGGACTTAATTCGAATTCAACTGATTGTTCCCCTTGGTGGGGAAGTCTTCAAAATAAAGAATTGAAAATTTTACTAAATTCCAAGACAAAAGTTCGCCATATCTTTGAGGAGATCCTCGCTCAATTTCCACAATTATTAAACACTTTTGAAGAGCAGGAAATAGAGCTCTTTCTAAATGCATCTCCCTATGAAAAATACATTATAAAAAGTGCCTTTGGTGTCTCAGGTTCTGGAAATAGAGTATTAGCTCGTAGTGAAGTTAAGCAAAGTATTTTGAATCTTAAGGGTGAAGAATACCTTCTAGAGCCTTTTTATGAGAGGATCTTTGATGTTGGTATAACGATAGAGTCTAGAGAAAATATTTTTTATGTACGAAACTTTAATGGACTCTATGGTCGTTTTTCTGGTGGAGAATTAATAACTAAACAGAAAATGATAGACCTTTTAAAACCACTAGGGTTGAATCTAGACGATCTTATCGATTTTTACAAAGAAAGATTATTGCTTCTTGGAGTTTTTGATTCTATTCAAATTGATACTTTCTTTTTTAAGGACTTTGATGGAACGATGAGATTTATGCCAATGTGCGAGATCAACTATAGAAAGACGATGGGGCTTGTTATTAAGAATCTAGATGAGTCTCTTGGTCACGGTCGTTGGTTTATTGTTCCAAAGAAAATTAAAGAAGAACACTATAGTGACATTCTTAGAGATATAAATGAAAGATTTGGAGATGATGTCTTTATAACATCACCACCAAAGACAAGATTTTTATCTTTTTATATTCGAGGTGGATTTGATAGCGAAGATGAATTAGCTAACACCCTAGGAATTAAATCTTTCATTTAACTTTAATGTTAATTCTCCACATTCCTCATTTGATCGGCCGAAAATCATGACACCATCTTGGTGGCCTTTCATGACAAATGTACCAAATTTCTTATTTCCAACACATTCTTCAACAGCAAGGGCCATTTCGTAAGTTCCGTAAGGGACATCCGATGGCGTTGAATCCATATTCTGTTCTATCATTCCATTCCATATACTTTGACTATGAATATGAAAAACCGATGTGATCTCTTTACTGCATAGATAAATAGAAGCATGGCTAAGAGCTTCGCTTGAAGCCATAACTGGGCCCATCGCTTTCATTGTCATCTTGTGGAGGTCGTAGTCGAGAACTCGAGTATAGTGATCTCCACTAAGGTTCTTGTGCTTTCCCGTTTGTGTGCCTGTGATAACAAATTGAGGTTTATCATTAATCATAAAAGATTGATAATCTTGAAGGCAGGAGAGGTTGCCAAAGCCGACTTTTTCAATTGGGTATTCGCCAATTAGATTAAGTTGGTAAAGTTTTTTTCTCCAAGCTTCGAGTGACTCAAACTCCCTCAGTGAGAGAGGTTCGCTCTTTTGAAAGCCGCTTGTGTCATATTTTATTACACCATCATCAATTACCACTAAATATTCTCCATGGATTTTCGATAAGTTAACTACTTATAGCAACACTACTTAAGGATGCTGTCTATGCTTGACGATCTCAAGGATAAACTTAATAGCAATCTTGCTAAATTAAAACAACTATTACCAGAAAAATTTCGTGGCGAAAGTGACGATGAGTACGAAGATGACGATGAGAATGAAGACGTCACTGAAGATGAAGTTACTGCTGATCATGAAATTGATAAAAAAGCACTTTATGAGGAATCTGAAGAAGAGGATGACAAAGAGGCTGATGAAGAAGACGAGGAAGAAGAAGATAGTGAAGACCAAGCAGCTAAGAACAGAAAGCAGCTCCTAGTTCGACTTCTTATCGTGGCCATTGGTGGTTACGTCGCACTCGATATGTTTGTTCTCAATCCCGATCAGGGTGGTGAGGAAGTTCAGGTTATGAACCGTCAGAAACCGAGACGAGTTAGAAAGAAAGTACAGAAGCCTGTTGAAAAACCTAAAAAGGAAGAAGCTCAAGTTCAAAATGAAAATCCATTTGCTGAACAAGAGAAGGTTGTTGAAAAAGCACCTGAAGTTCAAGAGACACCTGTTGAAAATGAACCAGTAGAAGCCGCCGAGCAAGAGAATATGCCTGTTGAAGAAAATTCTCCTGTGCAAGAAGTTGCACGGCCTCAGGAGCAGCAAGAAGTCGAAGAAGTTACACAAGAGGAACCAGTAGTTGAAAGTCCTGTTGTAGAAAATGATATTAATCAGTCAGAAACAAGTGGCGAAAATATTGTTGATGATCTGACTTCCGATGACCTTGAAAACAAATTGAATCAAATCACTGAGAAGTTAGAAAAGGCCGAGAAAAAAGCTCCTTTTATTGAGGCACCTAGTTACGAGCAATATGGAAAAGGTTTAGTTTATAATTGCAAAGAAAAGCACTGGGCTTGTGTTGATCGAACTCCTTATCTACAATGTCGTCAGCATCAAGAGTGGAGTAGTGAGAATCGAAAGGCTCCAAACTGTGTGACGGAAAAAGTTTATAGCAGTTTCAAGGATTGTCGTATCGTTCAAGTCCACTATATTAATACTGTTCAGACTCCAGAGGGATGCAAATAAAAATTAGGAAAACCTAAAGTATCTTGAGGAAAAATAAAGGGTTAGGGAAATTTCTGACCCTATTATCTACGCTTGTATATGATAAAATTCTACCAATCGTTAAAAGGAATTAGCGTAAAGGTAGATCATGGTCGATCCAAATTCAGTCATTGTACAAGAATTTTTAATTGAGTCATTTGAGAACTTAACTGGGATAAGTGAAGAGCTTACTCAGTATGAGAAAACTCCTACAGATTCTGAATTACTAAATTCTATTTATAGAAAAGTCCATACACTCAAAGGCTCTGCAAGCTTTTTGGGTCTTCATAAACTTCAAGAAATTACTCACGAAGGAGAAAATCTCCTCGACCTTATTCGAGAAGGTGAAGTTAAATTAACTGGTGATCACGTAGATTTACTTTTAGAGACATTTGATGCTTGTATTGAAATTCTTAAAAGTATCGAAGAATCAGGAAATGAGCCTGAAAAAAGTTATGAAGATATTCTAAAAAAATATAGCGGATCACATGATGTCGAACTTCCGAGAATTGATGATTACTTTCCATATGAAAACTATATTGGTGATAGACAACTAGCACCACTACCAATAAAAGTTGAAGCTCCTGTCGTTGCTACTCCTAAAAAAGAGAAGCCAGTTCAAAAAGTCGTTGAGAAAAAGGAAGAGCCTGTTAAAGAAGTTCGTCCTGTAGAGAAACCAAAAGAACCAATAATTTCTAAACCTCAAATGAAGAATGAGAAGAAAATGACTGAAGAAAAAACTGTTGAGCAACCTGCGGCGGCTAGGCAAGGAAATATTTCAGATAGTGTTGTTCGAGTAAATGTGAAATTACTCGATAAAATTATGAACGTAGTTGGAGAGTTGGTTTTAAATAGAAACCAGATTCTTCAATTTGCAAATAATGAAGATGCTCCAGAACTCAATCGTTTGGCTCAAGAATTAAACGTTATTACAACAGAGCTTCAGACAGATATCATGACAACAAGAATGCAGCCAGTTGGAAGTGTTCTTGGAAAGTTTGAAAGAATTGTACGAGATCTCGCCAGGTCTCAGAAAAAGAAAATTAAATTAACTATTTCAGGTAAAGAAACTGAATTGGATAAAACTCTATTAGAGGCAATTAGAGACCCGATGACCCACCTCATTCGAAACTCTGTCGACCACGGTGTTGAGACTCCTGATGCCAGAAAAATTGCAGGTAAAAATGAAGAGGGATCTATTTTAATCAAAGCCTATCATGAAGGTGGGCAGGTTACGATTGAAATCAGAGATGATGGAAATGGAATTGATCCAGATAAAATACTTGAGAAAGCACTTAATAAGGGTCTTGTTACTCCCGAGCGTGCAGCTCAAATGGGAAAGAAAGATATTTTAAATCTCATTTTTCTTCCCGGTTTTTCAACAGCAGAACAAGTTACAAACATCTCTGGCAGAGGTGTTGGAATGGATGTTGTTAAAAGTAATATTGAAAAAATTGGTGGCTCTGTTGATATCGACTCTAAAGTTGGTGAGGGTACATCGTTTAAATTAAAGATCCCACTTACATTAGCAATTGTTCCTGCTCTTGTTGTTCAAAGTGGAGTTGAAACATTTGCAATACCACAGATCAATCTCGTTGAGCTTGTGAGGCTCGAGGGTGATGAGTGCTCCACTCAAATTGAGAAATTACACGAATCTGAATTTTATCGATTAAGAGGCGATCTCATTCCTGTGTTTAGGCTGAGTGAGAGTATTGGTCTTAAAAAACAGAAATTAAAAGAAAAAGAGAAATACGAAGAAGATTTTCTGAATATTGTTATTCTCAATGCCGAAGGTAAAGTTTATGGACTTATTGTGGATACTGTTCTCGATACAGAAGAGATTGTTGTTAAAGCATTAAGTCGTAAATTGAAAGATCTTTCAATCTATGGGGGAACAACAATTATGGGTGATGGAAAAGTAGCCCTGATTGTTGATGCTCTTGGATTCTTAAATTATGTAGATAAAGGGCATAGTCAAAAAGCGAGCCAGATGGTTGTTCAGGAATCTGTTAATACGCTAAAAAATGAAACTGATGAGGTACTTCTTTGTCGTTTAGGAGATGGACGTCATTATTCTATTCCACTTTGTCTTGTTAATAGATTAGAAGAATTTGAAAAGACTGACATCGAATGGAGTGGTGATCAACCTCTCATTCGTTATCGTAATAAACCAATGCCGCTTATCAATTTAGAAAAGACAATGAAGCTTAACGGTACGTCAAATCTCATGGATCAAGATCAAAAGATGCTTCCATGTGTAGTTGTATCAATTCGAAATTCTCTTTTTGGGTTTATTGTTAGTGAGATCAGAGATATTGCTTTAAATGAGGATATTATTGACTCTGATACTGTAGATCGAGACGGAATCCTTGGAACAATCTATGTGAATGATACGACAGTTTCTCTCATTGATTGCCATAATATAATTGATATGCAACCGATTGGTCAGAATCTTAAAAAGAAGACAGCTCAAGCAAATAGAGGAAAGATTCTTCTTGTAGAAGACTCTGTTCTTTATAAGAAAATTCAAAAAGAACATTTAAGTGATTTAGGTTTTGAAATTGTTGAGGCGAATCATGGGCAGGAGGCAATTGAGATTCTAAAAAGTCGAAGACATCAATTTGATATCATTGTGACAGACCTTGAAATGCCTGTTTGTAATGGGTGGGAGTTCGTTAAATTTGTAAAAGAGCATGTTGCCGACTTCGGTGATATTCCAGTGATTGCTATGTCAGGAACAATTAAAAGTAGGGATCTTGATGAAGGAATACGTTCTGGATTTAAGATGATGATTGAAAAATTAAATCAACAAGCATTTCAAGAAGCGATTAATAACGTAATGACTTTATAACATTGAGATAGTGATGAATGAAGAAGAAATGAAAGTGGTAGGTCAAGAACTAGAGCAACTGTGTGGTTTCAAAATTGGAAACGGTCACTATGCAATTTCTGTTCTCGAAGTACAAGAGGTGATTAAGCCTCAACATTTAACACCAGTTCCTCTCGCACCTGATTATGTCAAAGGACTAATCAATTTAAGAGGTCAAATTGTAACATCAATTTCGCTTAGAACACTCTTTGGATTACCTGAAAAAGAGAATGAACAAGAACATATGAATATTATTGTTCGTTCTGCGGACAGTCTTTATTCATTAATTGTCGATGAGATCCTCGATGTAATGGATATTGATAAGAGTACATTTGAAACAACTCCTGAGACTTTAAATCCAAAGATAAAGAAATATATCAGTGGTGTTTATAAACAAGATAGAAATTTATTAATTCTTTTAGATTTTGAAAAGATATTGAACGAAAACTAATTCCAATTGGAGAAGCTATGAACAAGGTAAACCTAAACCCTGTAGACAGTGGAAATGAAGCTAAGATTAACTTTGGATCAATGATAGATTTGTCGCCAATCAATACGATGATGGCTACTCCCGAAGGTATTCTTACTTACATGAATGAAAATTCAAAGAAGACGTTAAGAACTCTCGAACAATTTCTTCCTGATAAGGTTGAAAACCTAATCGGTAAGAGTATTGATTGGTTTCATCAAAATCCAGAAGTTCAAAGACGCATTATTGGAAACCCAAACAACCTTCCACATAAAGCTATTATTACTGTCGGTCCGGAAAAATTAGATCTGCTTGTATCACCAATTAAAGATGATCAAGGAAATTATCTAGGGCCAATGGTTACATGGGATGTTGTTACTAAAAAACTAGAGGGTGAAGAGACAATGGCGCGAATGAGCCAGATGGTAGATAAATCACCAATTAATACAATGATGGCTACACCAGAAGGTGTTCTTATGTATATGAATGAAAGTTCAAGAAGAACACTTAAAACTTTAGAGCAGTTTCTACCTGATTCTGTAGAAAATTTAATGGGTCAGAGTATTGATATACTTCATAAAAATCCTGAGGTTCAAAGAAAAATTATCGCCAATCCTAATAACCTTCCACATAGAGCGATCATTGGAGTTGGACCTGAGAAATTAAATCTTCTGGTATCTCCAATTGTTGATAATAATGGAAATTATCTAGGGCCTATGGTTACTTGGGAAGTTATTAGTGACAAATTAAAGCTTGTTGAAGAACTTACTGGAAGTGCTGACGAGCTTACTGGTGCATCTGAAAATCTTCTTAAAATTTCAAATAGTCTTTCTGCAGGAGCTGAAGAAACTTCTGCCCAGGCCAATACTGCAAGCTCAGCTTCAGAAGAGGTTAATGCCGGTGTTCAAACTGTTGCTTCAAGTATGGAAGAAATGGTTGCTGCAATTAAGGAAATTACGAAGACTACAAATGAAGCTTCTAATATGTCTAATGATGCGATGAAAATGGCAAAAGAAACAAATTCAATTATCAACCAGCTAGGTGAGTCTAGTATGGATATTGGAAATGTTATCAAAGTTATTTCTTCAATCGCTCAACAAACGAACCTTCTTGCTCTAAACGCAACAATTGAAGCGGCAAGAGCTGGAGAAGCAGGTAAGGGATTTGCCGTTGTTGCCAATGAAGTTAAAGAGCTTGCAAAGCAAACAGCAAAAGCAACATCTGATATTACAAAGAAAATTGAAACAATTCAGGCTGACTCTAAGAATGCAGTAAATGCAATCGGTGAAATCTCAACTGCTATTGAAAAAGTAAACGGATATGCAGGAAATATTGCAGCCTCTGTAGAGGAGCAAGCAGCAACGACTAACGAAGTGACAAGAATTGTAACAGAATCAGCAGAAGGTGTTCGACAAATTAATGAAAACATCTCTCAAGTATCAGAAGCGGCTTCAGTTACTGGTAAAGACGCACTTAGCGCACAAGATGCAGCTAAGAAGCTTAGTTCTATGGCCGATCTTCTTCAAGGATATGTTGAGAAGCTAAAAGTAGATTAAGTTAGGAGATTCTTTTGAAAATAATGATCGTTGACGATTCAATTGTATACCGCTCGGCTATTTCTCAGGCACTTAATGATGTGCCTGAGGTCGAGGTATTTAAAGCAGTTAGCAATGGTAAAATTGCAATCGATTTTTTAAAGCAAAATCCAGATATCGATCTGATTACGCTTGATTTAGAGATGCCTGTAATGGATGGAATTGAGACATTGAAGAATATTCGTGCTTTTAACAGAGATGTGAATATTATTGTCTTTTCTTCTTTTACGACAAGGGGTGCGGAAAAAACGATCGATGCTCTAAGTGCTGGTGCCGATGACTTTGTTCCTAAGGTTGAAGGCGGAAATAGTATTGAAGAAAGTATTGAGATGATCAAAAAGGAACTTGTTCATAAGATCAAAGCCTTTGCTTCTCGTACAACGAAGCGATCAGAAGTTAAGAAAATCATACAACAAGTTAGTACTGCTGAGAGGCAAGATACAAGTTCTTCATTGGAGGATATTGTTGGCTCAATGACTGTAAAACCAAAACTTGTTTGTATTGGATGCTCAACAGGTGGTCCTGAAGCACTTTCTAAAATTTTTAGAGGATTAAATAAAAAACCAAATTATCCAATTTTGCTTGTTCAACATATGCCGCCTATGTTTACAGAAAAGCTTGCAAGTATGTTAGATAAAATCTCTCCAGTGGATGTCGTTGAAGCAAAAGAAGGGATGAAAGTTGAAAATGGTATGTGTTATGTTGCCCCTGGTGATTATCATATGACAATTGATAAGAATATGATCGTTAAGCTCAATCAAGATGAAAAAGTCTGTTTTGTTAGACCAGCGGTAGATGTCCTTTTTGAGTCTGTTGCTAAAAACTATAATGACCAAGTCCTATCAATCATTCTAACAGGAATGGGTGAGGATGGTGCAAGAGGTTGTCGAGCACTTTCAGATAAAGGCGCATATCAATTTATTCAAGATAAAGAGAGTTCTATCGTTTGGGGAATGCCTGGGGCGGTTTCAAGAACTGGGATTGATGTAAAAACACTTACGCTTGATAGTTTTTCATCCTTGTTAAATAAAGTAACGGAGAGGATATAGTATGTTTTTTGGTGAATATCTATTATCAAAAAATATAATTTCGAGAGGACAATTATTGGAAGTCCTTGCTGATCAAGAAAATAGTACGAAATCAGTCTTCGAAATTATTCAAGGTGAGAGTTTCTTTGAAAAAATGAATCTTTCTAAAGCTATTCATATAATGTATGAGAAGAAGATTTCTTTTTTAAATGCATGTCTAGATGCTGATGTCTTGGCCCAGAATGAATGTGAATCTGTGATTATGAAGATGCAAGAGAGTCGTCCTAACTTTATTGAAATTCTTGTCGAGAAAAGCATTCTCTCTGCTGAAGATATCAATAAGCATTATGAGGAATTTTTAAATGCTGGTGATATACAATCTTCTAAACCTGAATCTTCTATCTCCGCCGAAAGTGATGAGGTTGAAATTAGTGATGCTGCTTTAGAGTCTCTACGTGAATTAGGAATTGATGATTCAAGTTTAAAAGCAGAAGTCTCTGTAGCTAGTGCTTCTTCTGTTAATGAAGAAACTAGTGATGAAGGTGAGATTGAAATAAGTGCCGCTGCCTTGGAATCGTTAAAAGAAATAGGTGGCGTTAGCAGTGATATTTTAAATGAATTAGAAAGTAGTGCAGGCGCATCTACTACTGAGTCGGATAATTCTTCTTCAAATTCGACAGAAATTGAGGGCTTTGTTTCACAATATCTCGATACCTTTACTGATAAAACTTATAAGAAAATGTCCAAAGTTGTAGGGATGATTTATTCAACAGCTGAATCTGGAAGTGATGTTGCAAACATCATGAACAGCCTTTATCGAGAACTCCATATAACAAAAGGAGCAGCTTGCTTAGCTGATCTAAAAATTTCTGAAAAGTTACTAGATGTAACTGAAGAACTTTTAGAGAAGTTATTTAAACTTCCAAATAATGAACTCATAAAATGGGTTAAGGATAACTTAACCTGTCTTGAAGATTGTATTGATATTCTCTGGGACTTAAGAGGAGCAATCCATTCTGCAGGAAATGAACTAGAATTTTGGTCGATTGAAGAACAAAAAATACGTTATACTAATAATATTAAGAAAATTAAAAACTTATTGAATGGCTAGGTGAAGACTTATGAAAATACTTGTAGTTGATGACTCAAAAGCGATTTTTATGATGGTATCGCAAATGTTAGAAGATGGTGGACACGAAGCTGTGTGGGCCGAAGATGGTGTTAAAGCATGTGAGAAACTCGGTGAAATGAGTGATATCGAGTTAATTCTTTTAGACTGGAATATGCCGAATATGAGCGGTGTTGAGTTCTTAGAAAAGAATCAAGCTGAGGAAGTTACAAAAGCTCCAATTGTAATGATGACCACGGAAAATAAACCTGATTATATTAAGCGTGCACTAGAGTTAGGCGCGGTTGAGTACATCATGAAGCCTTTCACAAGTGATATTCTTTTCAATAAAATCGAATTAGTAA
The DNA here is from genome assembly GCF_028649655.1 of Halobacteriovorax sp. GB3. Taxonomy (NCBI): domain Bacteria; kingdom Pseudomonadati; phylum Bdellovibrionota; class Bacteriovoracia; order Bacteriovoracales; family Halobacteriovoraceae; genus Halobacteriovorax; species Halobacteriovorax sp. GB3. The sequence continues at coordinate 83,768 of NZ_JAQSLN010000004.1, read as the reverse complement.
TTGATTAATTTATGGGCCTTCGGGCCCTATTTTAGTGAAATGTCATATTCTTTATTTTTATCGTCTTTAAAATAAAATAATTGTCCAGGCTTTAAAGAATTGGAGAAAGCTTCTTTAATTACCTCGTTCAAATTAATCTTATTCTTTTCTATCTCTTTCAATGTCGATTCAGAAATATAACTTTCAAGTTCATATAAACAATTAATAGGAAGAGAGACTCTTGCTTTAACTTTCTTGTCTTCAAGAACTTGTATCACAATCGTTTCACTTAGCTTGTGATCTTCAGAATTACTATTGGGAGGGGAGAGCTTGAGAGATTCCAACCAAGGAGTAAAGCTATTTGTAGAATTAAAAAAATGCTCCATATAACAAAGTTTAGTGTCTGATTGCTCAATTACATTAAGTATTCCATAAAGGCTTCGCAAAAATTGGAAGGTCTCACTGCTTCCAGAGCTTCTAAACCACCACTTTAAGTCACCGAGTATAAAGTCGATCTTCTTATTCACATCCCAGTTTTTTAAGGAATAAGCGCCGTAATGTGTAAAAGGTTCAAATAATGTTAATGTTATCATTTTAAGATATGGCTCAATATTTTTCAGTTTCCCCCTATCGAACCCTAGATATGAATAGGCTTCAAGATAATTTATATTCTCTTTTCTAATAACGGATCGTATGAGGAGATAGAGTGCTTTTCTAAATTCAGGTTTTGGTCTAATTGTGTGACCGAAATCTATTAGAAAGATTTCATCTCCTAACAAATAGTTACTGGGATGATTATCTCCTTGAATGAGACCATCTTGAAATAGATTTAATAGATAGTTTTCAAAAATTGCACCAATCGCTTTGGATAACTGTTTGTTAGTTAAGTTTTCAAATTGCTCAATACTTTCACCATTAATCCATTCCATAGCGATAATATTTTCATTTGATAATTCTTCAACAATTGATGGTGTTTTTACGGTTCTCGAAACCGATAGCTTTTTAAATTCCTTTATCGTCTGAGCTTCTCTCTTAAAATCTAATTCAAGTGAAAGTTTCGCTCCAATATCTTGGACAAGTGTCCTCATTTCCATTTCAAATTTCTTATTAATTAAATTACCAAGAAATGAGCCTAGATTTAATAGTTGTAATTGCTCTTTGATCTTCTGATCAATATTTGGAAATTTGATTTTTAATGCAATCTCTCTGTTTTTATATCTGGCCTTAACTACCTGGGCAATAGAACCAAGGAAGATATCATCTGTAAGTTCAATTTCATCGTAGAATTGGGGGAAATTGTCTTTCAAAATAGCTTCAATATCATTTCTTCCAATGGCCAATTTGAGAAAATCGTTTTCGTTAAGTTCATGATCAAAATCAATATCTAAATCAAAATTTTGACCTATCTTTTGGAGAATTCCTTTTTCACTTAAAAATAGCTGAGCAATTGTTCTTTTTGCCTTTTCTTGGATGAGATCGTCACTATTTTCATTTGTTAGGATTTTAATATTTTTCAATAGTTTTAGTGATTTAAATGCCGTTTTTAACAAGCTTACTCCGCATCTTTATCTGAATTTTATTAGGGGGCCACACTATTTTAGCGGATAATATTACTCAGGAAAGTAGGAAAAATTTAATTAAGATTTTCTTATGTAAGTGATTCTTAATCTATTAGAAATTTTAGACGATAAAGACTTTGGAGAACTCACTTTAGGAATGGGAAATGGAAGATAGTACGATACTACATGATTTTATGATTGAAGCGGAAGAGATTATTGAGGAAGCTGAAATCGGACTACTTGAAATGGACAAGGGTTCAGATTTTCAGGACAACTACAACGCTGTCTTTAGGGCCTTCCATAGCTTAAAGGGTGCTGCTGGAATGTTTGGACTTGATGCTCTTCAAAGTCACATGCATAAACTCGAAAGTTTATTTGAAGAAAAAAAGAATGATGGAACCATTGAGAAAGAGCAAATTGATTACTTCTTAAATGGTATTGATGCTGCCAAGCAGATACTTTCAGGAGAAGAGATTGCTTTTCGTCATGTCTCAAATTTTGAAGATCTAAAAAAGGACCCTACTGAACCAATTCAAGAAGAGGTTCTGGTTGCGAAGAAGGAAGAGCTTGCAGAAAAGAAAGAAAAAAAAGAACGTGGATTCATATATATTGTAGATGACGAATCTGAAATCGTTGCTCTTATTAATGATATGCTTAGTGATGCAGGTTATGTAACTAAAACATTTACTAAAGCACAAGACCTTTTAAATTCTCTTGATGGTGAATACCCCGATCTGATCTTATCAGATATTAGTATGCCTGAAATGGATGGAGAGGAGCTACTTGATAAGGTAAGAGAAATTGATCAAGATCTTCCTTTAATTTTCATCTCTGGATTTATTACGAAAGAGATTATGCTTCGTAGTTTAAATAGTGGTGCACAAGGTTTTATTGAAAAGCCAATAAATGAAAATAAAGTTTTAAATATTTGTAATATTCTTATCTCAAGAAAAAGAGCGATGAAGCTTCTCAATCGTTCAATTGATTTCATTATGTATCAATTTAGTGATCTCGACTCTTTTTTGGAACAGAAAGGTAAGGATCGACTACGTATAAGTTTGCGCGATGAACTTCAAACGATTTTGGAAATGAGAAAGCAACTAAAAGATATTCGATAGATTAGTAGGGTAGCGATTATGAATAGTAATTATAAAATTGTTTGTGTTGATGATGAAGTAGAAATTCTTAGTATCTATGAAACGGCGCTAGGGGATCTCCCATACGAGATTGTAACATTTTCTGATCCAAATGAAGCTTCTGATTATGTTGCAGTTCATGCAAACGATATTGTATTTATTTATTCTGATTTTTCTATGCCACAAATGGATGGTTTTGAATTCAGAGAGAAAGTTCTAGAAGCTGGTGGAGATATTCCTTTTGCTCTTGTTACTGGATATTACAATAAAGAAATGGCCACTCGAGGAATGAAGTTAAAAATAATTTCATTTGTCGAAAAGCCATTTAATAGCGATAAATTAATCGAACTTGCCAATGAAAGTATTCCTGCTCGACAAGCTAGTTTAGAAGAAGAAAATGAGATGATACGCTCATTTGTAGAGGAATCATTTCCAATGCTAGAAGAGATCGAGGATCTTATTCTGATTCTCGAAGATGATCCAGAAGATGTCGTTGCACTTAATACATATTTTAGACTTCTTCATACGATTAAAGGAACTTCTTCATGTGTAGGTCTAAAAACAGTTCCTGCATATACTCATAAATACGAAGATCTTGTTGGAAAGTTAAAATCAGGTGAGCAGAAAGTAAATAAGCTAGTTATTGATGTACTTCTTGCTGGACTTGATGAATTAAAAACAATGTATGATTCAATTTCTTCAGGTGCAGGTTCCGAATTTGACATTGAAGAGAAGATTAAAATATTTGATAGAGATTTTACATCGACAGAAGCCGTAGCTGAAAAGGCCATTAAGAAGCAAAGTGTTGGTGAAGCACAAAAAGCTCCTACGCAAGATGAAGAAAAGATTAATGTATTAGTTAGTATCCTAGACAATTTCATGGAACTTTCCGGCGAATTAACTGTTCTTAGGAATATGATTCTTAAAAGTGCTACTAAGATTGAATCTAAATATATGGGAGATCGCGATGTCGATGTTCTCAATGAGTCATTAGAAGAAATGCATAAGGTATCTTCTAAGCTCCAGGTTGAAATTTCTGAAATGCGAAAAGTTTCATTGGAAAATGTTTTTCGTCCTATGAAAAGAGTTGTTAGAGATGCTTCTAAAAACTTAGGTAAAGAAATTGAATTTTTTACTAAGGGGGAGGCCCTAAAAGTAGATACTTCAATTGGTAAAGTTCTCAATAATGCACTCGTACACTTAATTAGAAATGGTATTGATCACGGTATTGAAACACCAGAAGCAAGACTTGAAAAAGGCAAAAGCCAGACGGGTCACTTAGAGCTTAATGCTTATGAAGAAGGTGAAAATATTGTCGTTGAAATTGTCGACGATGGAAATGGACTTGATCCTGAAAAAATTAAAGAGAAGGCCTTAGAGAAAGGTCTTTATGAGTATGATGAATTAGAGCGCATGTCTAAGCATCGCGTTTATAATTTAATATTTGAGCCAGGGTTTAGTACTGCTCAAGTTGTAACCGATATTTCCGGTCGTGGCGTTGGTATGGACATGGTTAAGAGTTCCGTTGTCGATGCTGGTGGAAAGATTTTAATTGATTCTGAAAAAGGAAAAGGTTCAAAGTTTGTTCTCATTTTACCAATTCCAAGATCTGTCCTCATCATGAAGGCCTTGATGGTTGAGTCTGCTGATCAGCACTTCTCTGTTCCTCTTGATAATATTGCTGAAGTTGTAAATTTCGGAAAAGCAAAAGAAATGAGTAAAGTTCAGAATATGGAAGGTTCTTTAGTATTAAGACATCATGAAGAAATAATTCCTCTCGTTGATTTATCAAAGACACTGGGTCTTAGTGATGAATCAAATCTTCGAAATGAAAATGAGATTGTTATTCTAACTGGTGAAGGACTTAAATTTGGAATTATAGTCGAAAATGTTCTTGATATTGAGGAAGTTGTTGTTAAAAAGCTTGTTCACCAATTGAAAAATTGTATTGCCTTTATGGGAACAACTCTTGTTGGTGATGGTGACTTGGCCCTTATTCTCGATCCAAATGGGCTTGCTGAATTGAACGAAATTTCAATAGATGTTGAAGATGAGTCTCTTGAATACAAACGATTTGAAACAGAGCAGGCAGTTGTGAATGAAGAAGAGTATATGCAATTTAACCTTTTCTCGAGAGAGAACTTCTGTATTTCTTTAGATGATGTTTTTAGATTAGAAGAAATTGAAGCCAGTCGAATCTCTTATTCGGGCGAGCTAGCGATCCTTAGATATAGAGAGAAATTTCTCCCAATCATTCATCCTGAAACGCTCTTAGGATTTTCTCCAACATCAGTGCAAGAGGTAGTTGAAAATGATGATATTCTCAATCTCCTCGTTATCGAGAAAAATGAAAAACAATATGGAATACTGGTTTCTAAGATTAATGATATAGGAAAGTCAGATCAAGAGTTACATGACAATACTATTGATAGAGAAGGAATCAAGGGAACAATCTATATCAATGAAAAGACCGTAACGGTACTTGATACAGAATATCTTGTGGCCAATTACAAGAAGATCTCAGTTAGTAAAGAAGTGGAGCAATACGAAGAAAGATTATCAAGAGCATCATAAGGAATAAAAAAGGGAGATTTAAATCTCCCTTTTTTTATGCTGCTTGTTTTTCGAAATCACCATCTATAATAGTTAATTTAAAGGTCTTCTCATCTTTAGCCTCTTCTTTTTGCATGGCCTTGATAAAGTGAACAACGAGCTCTGGATCAAATTGAGAACCTGAGAACTCTTCAAGTTCGTTAAAAGCTACTTCGTAAGGAAGTCCTTTTCGGTATGGTCTCGTTGATGTCATGGCATCAAATGTATCTGCGATTAGGATAATTCTAGAATAGAGGGGGATATCTTCACCTTTAAGTCCATCTGGATATCCTCTTCCGTCATATCGCTCGTGGTGCGATTTAGCATAGAGGGCAATATCTTGAAATGGTTCAAAGTCTTTTAGAATTTCATATGATTTCGTCGGATGACTTTTCATAAGGAGAAACTCTTCTTCAGTTAGTCTTGTCGGCTTTAAAAGAACAGAGTCTGGAACACCAATTTTTCCAATATCATGGAAAAGCGCAGATAATTCGAGATCGTACAGCTCTTCTTCACTTAGACCTAGCTCTTTACCAAGAGTAACACTGTAGTAAGCAACTCTTGTACTATGGCCGTATGTATAGTGATCTTTGCAATCTAGGGCGAGAAGGATACTTCTAGCCGCCATTTCACAAATCTCTTTCTGTTGTCTTTTAAGTGACTCAACTTCTCCTGTTAGTCTCAGTAAAGTGACATTTTTAACGAGCTCAGGAATAGAAATCACATTATTCTTTTTTGTCATATTTATTTAGTCCGGTTACACGTCATAATCTATTTTATCCGCATGTCTAGGGACTTATCGGTTTTATCGGCCATTGCTTGAGTTAAATCATGATTTAAAGCATTTATGGACGAAGTCTTAGGGACTGATTTGCCAAACAAAGATGGCAGTAAATGACGGAAATTATTTACTTAATTTGTCTTTTTTGCTCCTTCTGTTACTCTTAAAAGTACTTATTTATTAGAGTTAGAGGTGCATGTTGAAAAAAAGCGTAAACTTAATTTATCGTGATAAAGACCACGCCAATAGAGCGATTACTTTACTAGAGAAAGCTAATTATGAAGTCATCGACTGGAGACTTCATGAGGTTGCCCTCGATAGACATTTCACAGGTTGCTCCTTCATTATGGCAGATTGTCTCAAGGACCTAACCGTTGAAGAGCTATCACATCATTTTAAAAGTTTTGCTCTCATCGTTTCTGGACAGGAGATTAGTTCTACTGATGTTAAAAAAGCTTGTTCAATTCCAAACTTTCTAAACTTTGTAGATATCGATGGTAATCAACTGTTTTTGGAAAAGGCCTTTGATAATCTTTATAACCTTTCATGTGTCTTAATGATCGAAGATAAAATCGACTCAGCATTAGAAGTTGCCGACAGTGAATTAACAAGAGTGAAAAGACTCTATGAGAAATTCGTTCCAATGAGAACAGATTCTTACAAGGGAATCGATATCTTAAGTAAATTTGCTGCTGGAGAGTCTACTGGTGGTGAGTTCTTTGACTTTTTTGAATCAGAGCGAAAAGTCATCGTTTTCATGTCTAAAAGTAACTCATACTTATTATCAAGTTCAATTCTTATGCAAATGGAATTTTTGAAGGATAAAACAAATTTCAGTGCAGAAGTTTTGAGCGATGTTCTAAAAGAGTTGTTCAACGAATTTGCTCAGGCTCAATCTTCTTCTCGTAAGAACCTAAGATTGGATGTTTGTGCTTTTTGTATTGATAGAGTTTCACTTGATGTCGAAGGATTCATCTTTGGTGACTATGATTGTATCTCAAAGGAAGGTAGGTCATTATTTAGCTCAAATAACTATGAGTTTAGTTCGACATTTCTTGAGGCTGCAAAGTTCCAATCTAAGCTCGAAAGATCAGGGCATTATATCATCTTAAGTCCTGGGGTATTTGCTAATACTGGTAGTGAAGTCGAGGGTAGAGATGTCAGAAGCTTTGTGAATGAGAAATTTGAACAAAATGATGCCAGATCGATTATTAATGAGTTATTCTTTCAAATGAAACGTAATAGAAAATCGAGCTTCCTAGAATTCGATGCGACAGTCATGTCATTAGAGGTAGGTGGAAATGTCATCGTTCAAGTTTAGTACGACAATCATTCTTTTTTTTATGGCCTTAACATCCAATGCGATGTTTTCAGACAATGATTGTATTCAGTCAAATTTTACATCTGAGATCATTCATAAAGCGGATATTTTTGGCCTATTAGAAAGAAAGCTCGTAATAAGCAAAGATGGATGTCAAATCGATATCTCTCATGAGAAGTTTAAGTACTTAAAAAAAACTTGGACGATTGATATTTGTAGAGGACCTGTTCACTTGAAAAAGACTCTTGGTTCTGTTGATGTTATTAAACGAATTGAAATGTGTGATAAGAGTAGGGATGAATTTTGTAAAGAGTACCAAACTCTTAAGAAAATCATTCAAGATGATGGTCTTATTTTTGCTCAAGGGGAAAAAGAGAACTTAAGTTCTGATCACGGTAGAGTGTATTGTAGTTTTCTCGTTTTAAATGCTTATTTAAATGATGGTGTCGTTTTCAATAAAAATTCAGATTTTACGAATCACTTATTTAGAACTTATTCGCCTGATCATCCTGTTGAAAAGAGTCCAACTCAAACTGAGGCAGCTTCTTCTCTTGATCCTAATGCAGCACCTGAAGACTTTTAGATCTTACTAAAGGCCTTGTCTAAATCAGAAATTAAATCATTATAATTTTCAATACCAACAGAAAGTCGTATGAGGTTATCGGTAAGACCGATGGCCTCTCTCGTTTTCTTTGGAACAGAAGCATGAGTCATGATGGCAGGATGCTCAATGAGTGATTCAACTCCGCCAAGAGACTCGGCGAGAGCAAACATTGAAACACTAGAGAGAAATTTCTTACACTTTTTAATATCACCTTTTAGAAAGAAGGTAATCATTCCGCCAAAACCATGCATTTGCTTTTTTGCAAGCTTGTGCTGAGGATGAGATTTTAGTCCTGGATAGATCACTCTTTCTACTTTCGGATGAGACTCGAGCCATTTTGCAACTTTCATTGCATTCTTTTGGTGAGCTTCCATTCTAATGGCCAGGGTTTTCACTCCACGTAAGACGAGCCATGAATCAAAAGGCGATTGGCTAGGTCCTGTCGAGTTCTGTAGAGTCCAAAGTTTTTCGTAAAACTTCTTGTCATTGAGCATGAGTGCTCCTCCAACCACATCACTATGACCATTGATATATTTAGTCATTGAGTGAAGGACGATATCGGCACCTAAGTCGAGAGGATTTTGAAAGTAAGGACTCATGAAAGTGTTATCGACAACAGTCTTTACTTTATTCTTTTTAGCGATCTTCGATATTTTTTGAATATCAGATATTTTTAAAAGAGGATTAGTTGGAGACTCAAGCCAAAGAAGGGCCACAGAGTGTTCCTTGATTGCATTTTCAACATTTGAAATATCAGTTGTATCGATGAAAATGTAATTGTGAATATGATTGAAAACAGTTGTGAAGAGACGGTAAGTCCCTCCATAGACATCATCACTACAAAGAATCGTAGAGCCAACTGGAAGGGCATGCATGATGAGCATTTCACAAGAAAGACCACTCGCTGTGACAAGAGCATGCTTAGCATTTTCTAGCCCCGCTAGACATTCTTCTAGCCTCGTTCTCGTAGGGTTGTGAGAGCGAGAGTATTCATAACCTTGGTGTTTACCAGGGCTCTCTTGAACGTAAGTCGAGGTCTGATAGATAGGGGGCATAATGGCCCCCGTTTCTTTATCTGGATGTCCACCAACGTGAATACATTTTGAAGCGATATCAAGCTTGAGTAGGTCTTTCTTTTTCATTAAATTCTATCTTTCTTAGAGAAGTAATGAAGAACATCAATCTCAGTAAGAATATCTACAAGCTTTCCATTTTCAGTAATAAGAGCAACTTCTTTTTTAAGAAGGGCTTCTGCTACATTTTCAAGGAGTTCGTTTTTATCGACAACTTTGTACTTATTAGAGAAAGCAAGTGAGATGTTGTCATCTCTTTGGAATTCTCCCATAAGAACTGGCTTAACAAGATGCTTTTCAGAAACGAGACCTACGATATCTCCAGCATTATTTAGAACAGGAATTTGAGTAAAACCTTTTCCATCCATCAGAGAGATCGCTTCACCAATTGTCGCGTTGTCTTTAATCGTCTCAACACTATTATTTTTTTCTAGCTCTTGAAGTACATCGGCAATTTGAACATTGAATGAAGCATCAAGGTAACCATTGTCACTCATCCAATCATCGTTATAAATTTTCGAAGCGTATCTATTTCCAGAGTCGTGAAGAAGAACAAGAATCTTTTTTGGAGTCTTTTGCTTTTGTGCATATTTAATGGCCCCACAAATCGCAGCACCTGCTGATCCACCAGCATAGATCCCTTCGTATTTAAGAAGTTTTCTTGTCATAAGAAATGATTCTTTATCTCCAACGATTTCAAAGTCATCAATAACACTGAAATCGTAGTTTTCTGGAATAAAGTCTTCTCCAACACCTTCAAGAACGTATGAGTGAGCCTCACAGATTTCACCTGTCTTGTGGTAGTGAGCAATAATTGATCCAACACAGTCGATCCCTACGATCTCTACATTTGGCATTTTCTCTTTAAAGAATTTTCCACAACCTGTGATTGTTCCACCTGTACCAACACCGGCCATGAAAACATCGAAATCACCTTGAGTTTGTTCAAACATCTCAGGTGCTGTCCAATTGTAGTGAGTATTTCTATTGTGAAGGTTATCGTATTGGTTAACATAGAAAGAATTTGGAATTGTATCCGCTAGTCTTTTAGAAACCGAATAATATGATCTTGGATCTTCAGGTTCAACGTTTGTTGGACAAACAACAACCTTCGCTCCAAATGCTCTTAGGTTATCGATTTTTTCTTTTGATTGCTTGTCTGCAAGAACGAAAATACATTTATAACCATGAATTGCGGCCCACATCGCTAGACCAACACCAGTGTTACCTGATGTCCCTTCGATGATTGTCCCACCTGGCTTAAGTTTTCCTTCTTTGACTGCTTGATCAAGCATATAGGCACCGATACGGTCTTTTGTTGATCCACCTGGGTTCATGTACTCAAGTTTCACATAGACTTCTGAATCGATGTCTTTTGTTACGTGATTAAGTTTTACAATTGGAGTTCCTCCAATAGCTTCAAGTACGTTTGGTTTAGCACCTTTCATCATAATATTTCTCCCTCTCTAAACTGTGAGTTCTTTTAATTCGTAGCAACTGGCAAGAGTTGAAAGTCTGGCAACAATTGAATAGACCGCTTCTTTACATTTATGGTCTTGATTCTCGCGGATTTCACTGATGCAGAACTTCTTGAAAACCATACCACGACTATTGAGGTTTGCCTTACTATCTCTTTGCGAATTTGCGCGCATAAAACCGCCAACACTGTGGCCATCAACAAGATATATTGCAACTTCTGCTGGCATATCTTCATATTTAAGAGTCGTTTCAACACCTTCTTGAACAAGGATTGTTGTGAACTTTATCTTGTTCTTTCCTACATCCATTTTGTTGCGCCCTTTGCGGTTCATTTCAAGAATCTCTTGTCCAGAAGAGACGACACTAATTCCCATGCCATAAGTTCCTTGGGAAGCCTTTACAAAAGCATTCGTCCCATCAGGTAGGGGAGAGAGAAGCTCATCCACTGCACTGGCAATTTTCTCAAGGCCTTGTTTTCCAGAAAAGTCGACTTCTTCAACTTTCTTAAAACGAGCTTCCAGAAGATCAGGATTGATTGAGAATTTTGAAGCAAACTCTTGTACAACTTTATTGTAATACTCAAAGTGCATAATTTTTTGGCGGGCAAACCAACCAATTTTTGGACTTGGGTGAATGGGAGTTTTGATTTCATTCCAGTTGGCTTCAATTGGATCTGATTGGTCGTTATTTAAAACGACGAAATCAACTATTTGATCTCCCGCGAGAAGCTCTCCATTTTCATTGAAGCGACCTTTGTGGATAACGACATCGTATCCTGATGCACTAACGAGTTCTAGTGTTTCACTTTCAAAAAGAGTTTCATCAAGCGAAACAAAGAGTAGTTCATAGCCAGCATCACGAATCGCCTTACCGAGAATAGCGATATTGTCTAAGTAGAAAGTGTTCTTAGTATGCGATTCAGGAAGAATCGCTACAGTCTTGGCCCCTGGGCTCTTTTCTTTGATCGTTTTGCCAAATGCATTTGTCGCTGCATCGAGATCAAGCATACATAAATTATTAAAACCTGCCGGATAGATGTTGTGATCTACTGGCGCAAATTTAGTCTTACTTTCACGAATATCAACACTTGAATAAATAGGCCTTGGTAGTCCATTCATTTCTTGATCAAGATATTCGTTAATGTTGTTCCAATTTTCTGTGACGAAGTGTTCAAGTTCTTCTTTGTTGTTGATTTGATAGCTCATGTGTCATCCCTTTTTTATTGGGGCGACTCCCATTGTGACCATGCTTTTGATAGTTCTTGGACATGCTCTTCAGGAGTGGGCCCTAAAACTTCTGGAAAATCCAGAGTTTTGGCAAACGATTGGTGTGCCATTTGTTTTAACCTATTTTCTCGCTCTAGCATAGTCTTCTTAACATGAGTTAGTGTCCGAGAATTGTCAGTTTTCCATTGGTTTAAATAAGGGCTTAAGCATTTATTGATTGCGAGATAGCTATCTTCGTGAAGAAATATTTTTGCATGGTGTTGCAGGTCTTTTGCCTCGTTAATTTTATTCTGTTCAGCAGAGGTTACAAGGTACCAATTAGATGTGCTTTTTTTCGTTAGGCCCTCTTGGAAATCTAAGGCATAGAGGAATTGATCTTTGTTTTTGTAAAGAGCAACGATAGCATCAACAAATGTATTAACAAAGTCAGGTCCCGTTACCTTTTCAAGATAGCTCAAAAGTTTTTTAATTCCAGAAGATACAATAAGACCCATAATCTTCTTTGCCTTCGATGGTTTATTTTCAAAATTCTTTCCTAGAAACTTGAAAATATCGACAAAACTTGAATCAAAAAATTGTTTGATTTTATGAGAGGCATCTAAAAAGTCGAGAAAGTGTTTTCCTGGAGGAGTGTCGAGTATGATCGTATCATAGATCTTTTGGTTTAGTTGGTATTGAACTTCAACAGTGGCCAAAATCTCATTCATTCCACCATGAGGGCGCGAGAGAATTTTAATAATTCTATTCTCAAATTCTTTTTCGGTCTTAGATTGTTCTCCGAGTCTTTTGAGAGTTTTGGCCGGATTCATAAGAAGGGCGTCGAGAGTTTTTTCACCGTAACCTTCTCCAAAGATAGAGAGCGGGACAGTGGCTGTTTCACCTGCAGATGACTCTTCAAGGTGGAGAATCTGTTTCAATCTTCTTGCAGGATCGATTGTAATAAGCAGAACTTTTTTTCCAATCGACGCTAAAAAAAGTGCTCTAGAAGTAGCAAGAGTTGTTTTTCCAACTCCACCAGTTCCACAGAAAATCTCAATTGGCTTATTATTTTTTAGTTCGAAACTCAAAGTATCTCTCCCAGTTTTAGGGAAATCTCTTTAACGACTTCAGAACTATTGTTATTAAAATAATGAGGTAGCTCTAATTTCTTTGTCTCTTTTAGTGTTGCTGAAACCTCTTGTTCAAGTTGAAGTTTCGTTAACATAAACTCTGGAAGCTCATCTTTATTCTCAATAATTTCCTGAGAAAGGCTGTAAATATCGTTGGCAATGACATTTGTATCTTTAAAACCAAGCGACTGAATTGACTTTTGTAATTCTACAGCTTCAGTTACGGCCATCAGGCTTGGTAGTGAAAGAATTGAAATTGAAAAGTTATTATCTCCAGCTATAAAACGTTCCATACGCATTATATCTTCAACAATGAGTCCTGAGCCGAACATATCTTTAAAGTTAAAGGGAGATTCAAGCATTGTTAAAGCGTGTCCAGAAGAAGGACTGTCTAAAACAATGGTTAGATCGGGATCAGATTCTAAAAGGTCGATCATATGACCTAATAAGATCATGTTGGCGAGACCAGGAACCATTTTAAAAAGGGAAGAGAAGAAAGGAGTCTTCATAATCCAGCTAGCAATTGTTTTAGAGTTCAGTTTTCTCGCAATATATTCGAGGGCCGAGTCTTCAATATTGAGATCGAGAGTCGGTATATTCAACTTTTTTAGAGTTTCTCGATTTTGAGCTTGGTCGAAATCTGAATAGAAAACTTTTTTACCTTGCTGGTGGAGATGAAGAGTCATGGCCTCGGCAAGAGTTGTTTTTCCCACACCACCTTTACCGGTGAAAATGTAGATTCTAGCTTGCGAGGCCATCGTTCCTTAGAACTTGTAGAAGCAAGTCATCATGAGCTTGTGATAAGCTCCTTCAACTTCTTCTTGATTTTCTTGGCTAACATCAAATGGATTGTGAAGGTGGGCCATAACTCCAACAGTAAATCTGTTGTTAAGTTCTAGATCAATCCCAGCTCCAAAGTGGTATCCAAAGACAACCTTCGACTCAGAATCCATGAGCTCATCAGCTTGCATTCTTCTTACTTTTGGTTGGTAGAAACCTAGACCACCGTAAACAAATGGTGAGAAGGCATCCATCTGGAAAACCTTTCCTTTAATACCAAGGGCAACTCCAGAGAGTTCTACTTTTCTTCCTTTGAATTTGTGAGAAGAGTAGTGGGCATTGGCCATGAAATCAAATGAGTAACTTGCAGAGTAGTTATAGAAGAGATCAAAAGTGATTTTATCATCACCATTGTCATCAAAATCACCTGCAAGGAATGTTTGACCTATACCTAGACCAGCAGAATGAACTTTAAGCTTGCCAGGAATACGGCGCTCAGCTCTGCGTTTGGCGTCTTTTACATCAGATTTAACCTGCTCGGCTTTATTTCCTGAAGTAAGACCTTTGATCGTTGGTTTGGCAAAAGAAACGCCTGCACAAAGAATGAAGGCAGGCGTTATGATATTTTTTAGAACTTTGTTTGTCTTTTTTAACATATTGAAAACACTCGACTAAAAACTAATAATATTAAGATAATATTAGTTCAAAGTGCTCGGTGTTTCAATAGAAGAGTTTAGTTCTGTATTTGCTTGGAAAGCATTGAACTCGTTAACTTCTGGAGTAACTTCAGTTGAAGTACCTTCAAGACCTCTAATGTGTCCTGTAAATGTCCCTTCTTCTGAACGGATAACTCTTTTAAGAAGATCTACATCACCAGCTTTAGTCGATTTCTTTTCTTGATCAAAAAGAAGTTGAATTTGAGTCATGTATGTAATGTCGTTCTTAGTCTTGTTATCGATTACTTGAATCTCGTGACCTTCTCTGATGATCTGAGCGATCTCTTCAAGAGTCACATAGCAGCTTTGATGAGTGTCATAAAGCTTACGGTTTTGGTATCTTTTGATAATTCTAACGTCGTTCATTTCCTTCCCCTATGTCGAAAGATTTTATCCTAAAAACGAAATTACTAAATATATGTTTAGTAGTAGCTAACCCCGCGAACATTAGATAGCATGTAGTGCTTACTGTCGAAAGCGAAGTGTATAATTTTCAATTCACACCTGTAAAAAGAACTCGCTAAGAAATTCTTTAGATTTCATATAGTTACAGCTCACCTAGAGCCACTAAATAAATCAACACGATCCTTTTGTTTGGCGCCCCAATGATTAGCAGTTTTGCGAGAATACTGTCAAGATCAAATGGAGGCTTTTTTCTTACACCGCATCAGATTTTTTTATTATTGCGTTAAAAACAGCTATTTACACAAGATTGACATGGAATTGAAATGTTTCCTTGGTTTTGGTGTTAGAATAAAACCTGAGTAAAAGCCTTTGGAATGGCGCGCTACAAGCTAAAGAAAAGGGTTAAGTTTGATAGGATTTGGTCGAAAAGCATACATGGAATCCGCTTATGGCCAAAGGGAATTGGATGCATTTTAAGACAAAAATCGAAAAATCAATTAAATTCACATCACTTCTTCTTATTGCAGTTGGCTGCTCAGGCCTTCAGTCAAACAAGAGTGAAAGTCTAAAAACTCCAGATCTTAAATCTAAGGCCGAAGTGAAGAGAAATATCGTTCAACAGTCTTGGGAGAGTGTCGATTATGGACTCTCAAAAGTTGTTGAAGAGGCCAGAACACAAGGACCTCCAGCGGTTAAATTTCTATCGGGTGATTTATTTATTAAGGGAAGTGACGCTTCGGTTCGTGGAGACTCGAAAGCGGCTTCAATTATCTTTAAGCATGTCTATGCATTAAATCCAAAAGATACTTATATTGGAAAGCGCTATGCAGTTGAGCTTATTCGCTCGGGCCAAATGGATGAAGCGAAAAAACTTCTCGTTCGTTTACAGAAAGAGAGACATTTTGATGAAACACTCTCACTTATTTTAGCAGGTGTTTATACTGCGACAAATGATGCGGAGCTTGCACAGAAAACTTATAAAGAAATACTTACTAAAGATAAGGGCAATGAAGAAGCTTGCGTCTTTCTTGCTAAGTCCTATGCTATCGATAAGGCCTATAAGAAGGCAATGAGCCTTTTATCGAAGTGTCAGAAACATGAAAGAAAAGCAATTTTCTCTTACTATAAAGGAAAGATTGCTGTAACTGAGAAGAAATTCGAAAGAGCAGCGAAATACTTTCGTGAAGCTTTAAAAGTAGATCCAGATTATTACCAAGCTGTTAATGCACTTGGAATTTACTATGAAGAAAAAGGTGACTCAAAAAGAGCACAGAAACTTTATACTGAATTCTTAAAGAGAAATAAGAATAGCTATAGTGTACTTTCTCGCATGGTGAATCTGCTATTTGAAGAAGGGAAGATAAGAGAAGTCATTCCTTATGCTGAAAGACTATCTAATTTAGACTCAAATGATCTAAACCTAAAGGTTCGCCTAGGGATTCTCTATACTGACGCTAGAAGATATGATGATGCTAAAGGTGTCTTTAAAGAGATTCTCGCTTCAGTACCTGATTCAGATAAAATTCTTTACTACCTAGGTTCTCTCTATCAACAAACAAAAGAATTTGAAAAATCTCTTGAATACTTTAACCGTATTCCTGAAACGAGCAGTCTTTATATGGATAGTTCGCTTCAAATTGCTCAGATTCTCAATGTTTTTGCACATAGAGATATGGAAAAGGGAGAAACGGCAGAGATTGATCGCTTCAAATCATTTGTTGAAAAGAAAGCCGGTGCTCACGCTGAACTTAAAGTTGAGATGAAAGTGATTCTCGCTGGTTTTTATGAAAATAATCATCAGCTTGCAGAGGCCATTAGCGCTGTTGAGTCTGTAAAAACAGAGAAAGACTTTAATGAAGGTCACGATTACTATCTTGCAGCTCTTTATGAAAAGAATAATGAGTTCTTAAAAGCTAGAACAATTATTAAAAGAATGTTGGAACTCAATCCAAATAATGCAAATGCACTTAACTTTCTTGGTTACTCAATGCTAGAGCGCGGTGATGATTTGAAAAAGGCATTTGAGTATATTGCTAAAGCCGTTCAGCTTAAACCTGATGATGGCTATATTCGTGACTCTTTAGGATGGTACTATTACAAAACAGGCAATATTAAGAAGGCATACCGCGAAATTAAGAAAGCGTGGAAGTTAGTAGATAAATCAGACTCAGTTATCTCCAAACACCTTGCCATGATCTATAAAGAAATGAAAAAATACGATCAAGCGAAGAAATATTATGTGGAGGCATTAAGAAATTGCAAACTCGATTCAGAAAAAGCAGATGTAATCAAAGAACTAGAAGCACTAGAGAACTTGCGTCTTCCTGCTTCAATCGAGGACTAATTCTTACTGGCCTTCTTTTCATCCAATCATGTACTCAATTTACTATTAAAGAGCCCCTAGATATACAGAAGGGGCTTTCTTATTTTTGCTCTAACCAAGAAGGAAAGGGACGAGTTTCCTACAAAGACAGTAAACAGGTCTTTTCCTATGAAACGTTCTTAGAAAAAGAAAAGTCTCTTTGGGCCATGTCGGTCTTTTTTCCCTTACATGGAGAAGAGGATATTGAAATTTCACTCGATCCTAAAAAACAATTCGTGAAAGGCTCATTTCCAGCAACAATCAAAAAGCTAAGTGGAAGCGAAAAGAAAAAGGCCATGATCTTTTTAAAAGAACTCAATTCATTTATCCGCTTACTTCAAAGTCCGAAACTTGCAATTTGCAAGGAGAGTGACTCGTGTACTTTTGAAAATAAGGTTTATGTGCTGAGTCAAGATAAGAAGAGTTTTGCTTTGAGTCGTAGTCTCGCTCTTGGAAAATTTGAAGTTAAACTAGAAAATCTCAACGCTACGCATGCCGAAAAAATCGATATTAAATATTTTGACTCTAACCAGGATTGGCGTTCCTCCCTTCGTTTAGAGCTTCTCATGTCGAAATGCTATGCGCAATAAATGGCGCACGGTTTCCTAACACTAATATTTTCAGTGGAAAAAAGGTGACTTTTTTTATATAGATTCCTAATTGTTCTTTATTGAACCAAAACTTCATGGGGATGAGATATGAGAAATTTGAAAAACTTGAGCTTTCTTGCTCTTTCACTTCTACTTACTCTTGGGTTCCAATCTTGTACTAAGAAACAAAACCTAGATGAGAAAGTACTTAACTTAGCAGTTACTGCTGAAATCAAAGGTCTAGATCCAATCTATGCCAACGACCTTTACTCTTCAAGCGAAGTTGCTCGTGTTTACGAGGGGCTCCTTGAGTATCACTACTTACAGAGACCATACACTCTTACACCAAACCTTGCTGAAGCAATGCCAACAGTTTCAGAAGATGGTCTAACGTATACTTTTAAAATTAAACAAGGTGTTCTTTTTCATGACGATGCAGCTTTTCCAGAAGGAAAAGGACGTGAACTCGTTGCTGAAGACTTCGTTTACTCAATCAAAAGACTTGCAGATCCAAAACTTCAAGGACTTGGTTGGTGGATGATCGACGGTAAAATTGCTGGCCTTAATGAGTGGCGTGCAAAAAATGCTGAAAAAGATTCAGTTGATTACAGCGAGAAAATTGAAGGTCTTCAAGCACTAGATAAGTATACACTTCAATTTAAACTTACAAAGCCATTTCCACAATTCCTTTACTCTCTTGCAATGCCATTTACATTTGCAGTTGCAAAAGAAGCGGTTGAAAAATATGGAAAGGAATTTATTAACCACCCAGTTGGTACAGGACCATTTGTTCTTCCTGTTTACCAACAGTCTAATAAGATTGTTTATACAAAGAACCCAAATTTTAGAAAGAAACTTTTCCCAACAGGTGCTTCTGAGCAATTCAAAGAAATTGAAGCAGCTAACAAGGGTAAGACTCTTCCTCTAGTTGAAAAAGTAATTGTAAACTTAATGAAAGAATCTCAACCAAGATGGCTTAACTTCCAAAAGGGAAGAATCGACTATATCTCGGTTCCTAAGGATAACTTTGATTCTGCAATTACTCCTGACAATGGACTAACAGGTAACCTTGCAAAGCTTGGAATTGAACTTGCTATTCTTCCATCACTAGATGTTACTTACACTGCGTTCAACCACGATCTAAAGCTTTTCCAAAATGTTAACTTGAGACGTGCCATGGCCCTTGCTGTTGATGTTCATGAGTCAAATAAACTTTTCTACAATGGAAAGTCTCTTCCAGCTCAGTCAATCGTTCCTCCGGGAATTGCTGGTTACGAGAAAAACTTTACTTCTCCTTATAGAGAAAAAGACCTAGAAAAAGCAAAAGCACTTTTAGCAAAAGCTGGATACCCTGAGGGTAAAGGTCTTCCAGAGATTACTTACGACTGTCCAAGTTCAACAGTTTCAAGACAGCAAGCAGAGCACTTTAAAAAGCAAATGGCTGAACTTGGAATCAACATCAAAGTTATCCAAAATACTTGGCCAGAGCTTCAAAAGAAAATTCAAAAGCGTTCTATCCAGATGTGGGGGATTGCTTGGGGTGCAGACTATCCAGATGCTGAAAACTTTCTTCAACTTCTATATGGACCAAACAGAGCACCAGGTGCAAACGGTTCAGGATACGATAATGCTGATTTCAACAGACTTTTCGAAAAAGCAACAGTTATGCAAGATTTACCTGAGAGAACAGCTCTTTATGAAAAGCTAAATAGAATGGCAGCTGAAGAAGTCCCTCTTATTTACGGTGTTCACAGACAAAACTTTACTGTTAAGCATAGCTTTCTTAAAAACTTTATCCCTACTGACTTTGACGCTGGTCAAGCTCAGTATCTTGATATTGATCTAAAAGCTAAAGCTGAGGTCCTAAAGAAACTTTAGGGCCTAACGGCTATTTTAAAATATCGTTAACGCGACAAAGGTGAACATGTGAACATTTGGTCATACATTTTTCGAAGAATTTTATACGTTATCCCAGTAATCCTGGGTGTATGTTTTATTATCTTCTTTATCTTCAACGTCTGTGCTCCTGATCCGGCGCAGTCCTTATTAGGAAAACATGCGACTCTTCAGCAAATGGAAGAAGTTAGACGTGAGTTAGGATTGAATAAACCATACTGGGAACAATATATTGATATTGTTAAGTCAGCTTTTACTTTTGACTTCGGACGCTCTTGGCAAACGAAACAAGAGATTATCGAAATGATTAAACTCGGAGCTGTACCTTCAATGACAATGACTGTTCCAGCGTTTGTTATTTCTACGATTTTGGCCATTATCATTTCACTGATGGTTTCATTCTTTAGAGGATCTGCTCTCGACCGTGTAACTGTTATTACATGTGTCGCACTTATGAGTATTCCGTCACTTGCCTACATTCTCTTTGGTCAGTGGTTCTTTGCTTATGAGTTAGGGCTGTTTGAGATTTCAGGATATGAGTCAGGATTTCCTTACTTTGTTCCTTATATCATTCTACCTGTAACGATTTGGGTTTTTCTTGCGATTGGTCCAGATGTTCGTTTCTTTAGAACTGTAATGCTTGATGAAGTTTACCAGGACTATGTAAGAACAGCGCGTGCTAAAGGATTGAGTGAAAAGAAGATTCTTTTCAAGCACATTCTAAAAAATGCAATGATTCCAATTATTACTTATGTCATTATTCAAATACCATTTTTGATTTTAGGAGCTCTTCTATTAGAGAGTTTCTTTTCAATTCCTGGTCTTGGGGCAATGACAATTACTGCGGTTAACGCATCTGATTTCCCAGTAATTAAGGCCATGACAGTATTATCTGCTGTCGCTTATATTATCTTTACGATCATTACTGATGTTCTCTACACAGTTGTTGATCCAAGAATTCGTCTTAAATAAGGAGAGAGAAGATGTCTGTAGCTGTAGCTGAAAAATTGACGACAGAAAAGAAAATCGCAGATTCCAAATCTCTTTGGGGACATGCTTGGGATACACTGAAGAAAGATAGAATTGCAATTGTATCACTTACAATTGTTACTCTTTATGCACTTATTGCACTTCTATCTGGACTAGGGATTGTTGCTGGTGATTGGGCCCAAGAAGTAGGTTCTTCTTATATGCCACCATCTGCTGAGCACTTTCTTGGAACAGATATTTTTGGTCGTGATGTTGTTTCTAAAGTTTTAAAGGGAACAGAAGTGGCGATGTCTGTAGGGCTTATCTCTGCGACTATTGCTGTTACAATTGGTGTTGTTCTAGGAGCAACTGCTGGTTACTTTGGTGGTAAAATCGATGAGTTCATCGTTTGGTTTTACACTGTTTTTACATCTATTCCATATATCATGCTTCTTGTTGCGATTACTTATGTTCTAGGGAAGGGTTTAACTTCGGTTTATCTTGCTCTAGGTTTAACAACTTGGGTAAACGTATGCCGCCTCATTCGTGGTGAAGTTATGAGACATAAGGAAAGAGAATATGTTCAAGCTGCTGCCTCTATTGGTGGTGGAAACTTTAGAAAGCTCTTTAGACACATTCTTCCAAACGTGTTTCATATTGTTATTATTCAATTTTCTCTTCTTTTTCAAACGGCGATTAAATCAGAGGTAATCCTCTCTTACCTTGGACTAGGTGTTCAAGGGCGTCCAAGTTGGGGAACGATGATTGATGATGCAAAACTTGAGCTTGCTAGGGGAGTATGGTGGCAATTAGCTGGAGCAACACTTGCTATGTTTGTCGTTGTTCTTTCTTTTAACCTTTTAGGGGATGCCCTAAGAGATGCACTTGATCCAAAGCTTAAAGGTAAATCATAAATAACCAACTAAAAGCCTCCGTTAAGGAGGCTTTTTTTATGCCTGAGTAAATCATTTTTATCATTAAATTCAATGGAGATGAGCCGAAAAGTTAAGGAGAACGTTCTAACTTTTTGAGGACTTTACATTGCAATTTGATTCAATAGACACTTTGAAAAATTTCAAAATTTCTCCGGCAGATGTTTTTTGGAAAAAAGCATCAGGAAAACGTGTCTGCGTTTTAAAAGCGGGAGATGTCTTAAACGAAAATCTACTCGGAAAGTTCTCTTCTTTATCTATTGAATCACTTGTTGAACAAAAGCTTGTTAACGAGCTTAGCGACCTTTTTCTTGAGCTGGATAAATGTCAATTTGAGCACGAGAGAATCGTGATCTATGATCAAATCATTTTTATTCTTCGTCCTATCTATTGGAGTGGAGAAGAGAGCGGGTCTGTAATGAGCCTCATTCATGCACTAACGATGACATTCTATACTGTTCCTAATGAAATTGAGCTGACGCTAAAAGAGTCATCTGTCGATATCTATAGACGTTGCTTTTTATATGCATCGCTTTTTACAGTTTATTCTTTCACTCTGGGCCATCTTTCTTTTGAATCATTGAAGAGAATTTTTAATTCTGTTTTTTATTTTGAGTATGAACTCTGTAAAGAAGGATTAAAGGCAAGTGATGTTGAAGTATTCAAGAATCCTTCTCTATTAACCCAAGAGCATAAAGAGATGCTTAAAGTTATCTTAGTGAGGACTTCGGAAAAATTTAGTGAGCCCCTAATTAAGATACATAGAGAAGATATTGCGGCAGAAAGTGGAGTGTTTGGTTTAAATGGAGATGAAATGACATCTCTTGAGAGGCTTTGTTGTTCACTTCATCAGAAACTTAAAATGGAGAATCTAAACTTCAAGTCTGATGATGGAAAATCTTATCTTCAGGGAATGTTAGGATATTTAAAATTAGATAAGAGAACATCTCAACTCATTACTGATTCGTTTATATTGGAAGAAGAAATGAAGGAGGGCGCTTAATTTAATGAATAATGAAATTAGAAATCATATTCATTTGCGTCTAAGAGGAGAGTGTTCTTCTAAGCTTCGTGATATTCTAGAAGCCGCTTCCTTTCATTTAGAGTCATCTCTTGAAGATGCCCATTTTATCATTACTGATTATTTCGAATCAGGGGATTCATTTCAAGTACCAACATTGCTATGTGGTGAAATAAATAATGAAGATGAATTTTACCGAAGTGGTGGTAAGGCCATCATTAAAAAAGACCTTCTCAATTCCAGTATAGGAGAAGTATTGATTAAGAGGTTTTTCGGACTTTCTTCAAGTCTATCTCTTGATAAACTTCAATTTGAGCAAGAGGTTGGACACTTTGTTTTAGAAAATCCTTTTTCTCTCGGTTATTATGAGGATATTCTTGTTTGCGAGGCTTCTAAAGCAGGTTTTGATGGACGTATCATTCGTGAATTCTTTCACTCACTTGGAGAGTTTTATTTCCTTCTATCTCTAGCTAAAAAAGCAAGTTTTCCGTTTGAAATAGATTTTATTAAAACAGATTCTCAATTTATAATTCAATCGAATATTAAATGCCATGATATTGGAACAGATGTCTTCTTTGATTTTAAAGAAACTTCGGATAGTTTTTCGCGTCTTTTAAAAGTCAGTGATGTTATTGATTGTTATGTTTTAGAAAACGCAGGGCGAGTGGCGATCACAAGTCTCTGGGATAAAGAATATAACTTAAAAGGCACAAGGCTTTACTCGAATATACCAAATTTTTCTAAAATATCTTATAGAAGAGATTATAACTCCAAACATGTAAAAAAGGTCGTTCGTACAGACCTTCCTGATGCAGAGACCACTTATACCCAACTAGAAGGTCTGGAACAAAAACTTGATTCGAGCCGATCTTTGTCAAAGACGGTATTAGAAAGAATCATTAAATTTGTAAGTGATAATATTTCTGACCCTGAAACTGTCGATGCTGAACTTGTAAAAGAGGTTTTAACAAACTATCCAGCAAGAGAGAGAGTTGAAAAATTAACAGCAAGTGAAATTGATGAAATCGTAGAGCTAGTAAAAAACTCTCGTGAAATCTCTCATGATGATGACAAAACTAAGATAAAAATTGATTCGGCAATTGATGATCTCATAAATGTTGTAAAAGGCCTCTCTCTTGATGAAGCGGAAGAGATTATTAAAGTAAGAGGTCAAAAAGAAGAAGCAGAATTTTCTCAACTTGTTAAAGGAGCTTTCGAGGAGCTTGACGAACAGACATATCGTGTTGCTGGAGACAAAGGAAAAGAAGAGTTTTGGAAGGTCAAAAAGTTAGAATTAGTAGAAAGAGTGAAATCTCTTGAAGATGATTTAAAAGGGAAATCGCTAAGCGAAGTTGAAGCCCAGCTTGGAAAAATTATTCAAGATATTTTTAAATCAGATGAAAATGAATCCCATGATTTAAGTAGAGATCTACTTAGTAAAACCTGCGATAAGATCAATGATAAAGAAAGTATTCCTCATGTCGTCTCCGATCTTGGGCAAGTTCACGACTCTCAGTTAAAGCATGACTTAGAAGTTAAAGATAAGCAGATTGAAAGACTACGCTCTCTCGTTGACAATATGCGGGCACGAATTGAGGCGCAAGCTGAAGCTCAAAAACTATCTAGCCAAGATATGAATGAACTATCCGAAGAACAGCAAATTTCAGTTCTAGAAGGAAAGATTATTCAACTCACGGCAGAGAGTAAAAAGAAAGACCACTATATAGAACAATTAAAGCAAAATATAACTGTTTTAAATGAAAATTTTGATGAAAAAAAGAAAGCTCTCGAAGCATCCCTTGCCGAGCAGAACTCTAAAATAACAGAGACTAAAAATAGTGAAGTCGAGCACAAAGAAAAGTTCGATGTCTTAAAGGCAACATTACAAGAATCAGAGAAAAAGAATGCTTCACTAAGTGAAGAGCTTATTGCAGTAAAAGAATCACAAGCTGACCTTGCTCTAACTGTTAAAAAATTGTCTGATGAAAATGAGGAACTTAAGAGTAAGGTGCAGACTGAGAAAGAAGATGAATCAAAGTCTAGTCTGAGTGATGAAGAGATTGAAAACCTAATCAAGCTAGAAGCGAGACATAAGGCCCTTGAGCTTAAATATAAGCAGATCGAGCAGAAGAATAAGTTCTTAGGTGGAAAAGTTAAAGAGTTAGAGAAGAAGGCCAAGATGAGTAAGTCTAGCTCAAATAAGAGTGCCGCAGCTCTTTCACCGCTGCAAATAAAACAACTTGAGATGAATGCTCAAAAGCACAAAGAAATGTACGATAAAATTAGTGGAGATATTCAGGTAAAGAAGAAAGAAAACCATAAGTTAAAGACTGAAGGTAATGCTATGAAGCTACGGATTCAGGAGCTTGAAAGAAAACTTGCTAAGTTTGAAAAAAATGCAGCTTGATCTATGAAAATATAGAAAAACTGAATTTTTCTCTTGCCAACTTTTGTCCCCTCATTTATAAATGTTCTCACGCTAAGCCAAACACATAAATATCTGTGCCCAGGTGGTGAAATTGGTAGACACGCTAGACTTAGGATCTAGTGCTTATGGCGTGGAGGTTCAAGTCCTCTCCTGGGCACCATCTTTTTTTAGATTATAACAAAGCTTCCGTAAGGGAGCTTTTTTTTTGTCCAAGATTGGGACTTGAACGTCTTTGAATTAGGAGGTTCAACCTTCGCTCCTGGGCACCATTTTATATTACTCAAATAATTTTCTTAGTACTTCTCTAGTTATTTTAATTTGTTAGTAAATTAACACCTCTGAAAATAATACAATTTTCGAACTCAAAATTTCATTTAATGGGAGCTTGTTAGGAATTGAAGAATTTAAGGATCAATTGATACTAGGAGTATAGATGAAAAAGATACTGTTGATGACATTAATTGGAGTAAGCTCATTTTCTTGTTTCGCAAAAAGCACTAAGTCTTTTGAATTTAGAGATGCAGGAGTTGTAAAATTTTCGGACTTGGAAAGAGAGTTGTCACCGAGTCTTAGTTACGCAGATGTAAAAATTCTTAATATTAGACACTCTTATCATATCTTTTACCAATTGGGGGCGTTAGTTGATGGCTCTTATCGTCCTTATGTCATAAGTCTTTTATTAAATGGTAGAGATAAGGTGACTTGTGCTTTATATGAAGTTACTGATAAGAAAAAAATGTTTATTTATAATTGTTCTAGTTCTACAGCTTCTGTGGATCCTAGTGGCTTTATAGAGTATCGAGACTTAGGTAAGACCTATAACTCTTATTAGTGAAAACTAGATGAATAGATTACTATACTTCGTATTATTTTTATATTCCTTTGGAATTAGTGCCAGAGCTGAACAGGTCTATCTTATTTCAGAGGGAGATAAAGAGTATCTTCTTACTGAAAAAAGTCCATTCAATATCAGTGGTGACGTTGATAACTTTGCATTTGGTGTTTGTTTTCAAAATGATTGTGAGAAAAGCTTTAATATGTCAGACGCTTTTAAAAAGAATATGGCATTAAGTAATGGGTTTCTTAATATACCAAAGGACCAAGAGCAATTATATGATTTTCCAGAGTATCTGATTTCGTCCCGCTCTCGAATAGAAAAAAATGAAGATGGATCAATGAGTATTAATATTTCTATCAATGCTGAAATTGATGGAAATATGATGTCAATGGGATCTAAACAAGTACAAGCGATGGCCTTTCCTCTTGAGATTGATTTTTCAAATACTGAAGAGTCTAGTTCAAAGAGAGTCTCATTTAGCGAAGTAAACACGAAGTATTCTTCTTATTATCGAAATGTCTTCCAAATGATGGGGGCTAAAATTGATAACGGACTCGGTGGGGTGTCGCAATCCCATGGAACAGGGTTTTTTATCGATAAAAGAGGATATGCCTTAACTAATTTACATGTTCTCAATGAGAATCCTCAATGTGTTAAGCGACGTTCATGCATAATCGAAATCAAGCAAAAAAATACTCAATCAAAATCTTATAATGTCGCTTTAAGAGTCCTTACTTGTAGTGAGAGAAATGACTTTTGCCTTATCAAAATAAATCCACCTGAGGATTTTATCTTTGATAGCTTTGAAATTGACTTAGATTCTATCTCTAGAAATTTGATGACACTTGGATTTCCTGGTGACAAGGAAAGAGATTTTAAAACTACGAATGATGAAGATATTAGCGAAATTGATTTAACATTCTCATTTGGGTCACCTGTTGGTTTTTCAGGTACGGCGATAACGAGCTCTCTTTTTATTTTTGGAGGGGCGTCTGGTAGTCCTATTATTGATCTGGAAACAGGAAAAGTTGTAGGGATAAATTCAAATGGTGCTGAGTCATTTGCGATGGGACAGGATGGCTTTCCTGGTATTTTTAGAAGTTTATCGCTCATTAATGAAAAGTTCAATATACTCGATTATCTATCAGGTGAGAAACAACGAAAAATTGAAGTACTCATCAAACAGTTAAAAGAAGTATCATCAAAAAATGAAGCTGAAATAGTCCTAGAAAAAATTGATAAGCATAAAAGTTTTTATGGAAGATCTAAGTTAGAAGTTCTTTCTTATAATCATAAGAATCCTAAAGTTAGGAAAGCGATTAATAAGTACTTAAGAAGGAGCGCTCTTTTAAATTGTTGAAAAAAAGTGACAGACTTGTAAGTAAAAAACTCTCAATATTGGCTGTAGGATTTTATTGTTTACAAGAATCGCTTAATATCAACAGCAACGCAACAACTATGCATATAAAATAGGAGAGACTATGATTAAAGCACTATTAGCAATTACATTATTAGTATCTATGACTTCTCACGCTGCACGCGTGACTAAAGCAACTTGTGACCAAGGAAAGATTCTATTTGATACTGAAACTGAAGATTATTCAATGTTAGAAGAAGATGGGTCTTATCTCATTATCCTCGGAGATGAAGGGAGAACAAAAGTTTATCAAGATGATAGCGAAGGTCTACATGTTAAAAATAGTGAAATCCTGGTAAGACCTCCAATTGATCCAGATGGAAATGTTCATTTACCTTGGGCAAAAAATACTGTTGAGATTCTTATTGATAAAGAAACAGGTGAAGGTGAAATTCTTTATTCTGAAGAAGGTTACGAGCGAAATACAGTCCTAACAAATTGTAAATAATTTAAAAAACAATTAGGCCTATCATCGTATAGGCCTTTCCTTTCTTATTCCCTTACACATTGACTGAATTACGTACTTAATTTTATGATGCCAATACGCTAGGTATGAAGTGAATCTATTGGTGATTCATGGAGTTTAAAAGGGAATCCTGTGTGAATCAGGAGCTGTCCCGCAGCGGTATGTGGAACGAAACCCATTAGACACTGAGAGATATCTTGGGAAGTCGGGGAGTAGGTTGGTTAAAAGGCTTTGTTTTTAGCTCGACGATGGTCGCCGCCTGTGCGGATCGAAACTGGGGTTTCGCTCCTCAGGGCGATAAATCGTGCCATCAAAAGGCTTTGTTTTAAGCTCGACGATGGTCGCCGCCTGTGCGGATCGAAACTGGGGTTTCGCTCCTTAGGGCGGTAAAGCGTGCCATCAAAAGGCTTTGTTTTAGCTCGACGATGGTCGCCGCCTGTGCGGATCGAAACTGGGGTTTCGCTCCTCAGGGCGGTAAAGCGTGCCATCAAAAGGCTTTGTTTTTAGCTCGACGATGGTCGCCGCCTGTGCGGATCGAAACTGTGGTTTCGCTCCTCAGGGCGGTAAAGCGGCCGTCAAAAAGCTTTGCTTTTTGGCCGCGCCGCAAGCCCGAAGACCTGCCTAGGTCGTGAAGAGTTTCTCTCGCGTATCTTTGAATTTCCTCGCGGAAAAGGAGACAATTATGTCATTTGAAAAACAGATTGAGCAATCACGCACAGTCATTACGAAGGCCGTATTTCCAAATACAACCAATCATTATGACACCCTCTATGGTGGACAGGCCCTTGATTGGATGGATGAAGTCGCTTTTATTACAGCAACTCGCTTTTCTCGCCAGAGAATGGTTACCGTTTCTTCTGATCAGGTGAGCTTCAAAAAGCCAATTCCTTCAGGAACAATTATTGAACTTGTTGGTAAAGTAACTCATGTTGGGACATCAAGCCTGAAAGTTAGCGTTGAGATGCATATGGAGAATATGTATGACACTGATAGAACGCTGGCCGTAAAGGGAGCTTTTAGCTTTGTTGCAATTGATGAGAATAAGAAGCCTGAAAAGCTCAAGATTAATCCATAAGACTTTTTTTAAAAACATGATTTAAGTCTGGGTTTTCATAAAAATTCCTTTTACAATATTTGTATTGCTAAAAAGGAGACTTATGAAAACTCAGATTCGCATGATAGCTTTGCTATTTGCATTTATTTCAATCAATACATCGGCCATGAATATGGGTGGTGATAAGGCCCAGACGAAAGTGGTTATGAATAGAGCTCTTAATTCATTCGTTAATCTCTTTCCTTATATTCACGATGGTTCAAAATTTTCTGATAAAAGTAATGAAGAGTATATTAATTCCCAATTAGATACGATTATTAAAGCTTTTAAGACGGCTAAGCATACGACAAGACTTGATGTTGTTGTCTTTAAACCATCACTCGAGACAATTCAGACACACTTAGCGGATACAAAAGATGCCTTTAATTCTAAGCATAAGATGTTTGCGAGGAATAGACTTCAGGCACTATCTGGCCTTTGTATGAGTTGTCATACACAGCTAAAGAAGCAGTCATCGAATCGCTTTAACTTATCATTACAAAAAATTAAAAGAGATTCTTTTGATAAGGATCTGGAGTATGCAGACTTTCTTTTTCTTTTAAGAGATTATACTTCGAGTGCACGTTACTTTGAGAAAGTTCTCACTAAATATGCACTTACTAAAAAAGATGTTTCTTCTGATGATTATAGAAAAGCACTTCAACGTTTGATTACGATCAACATGAAGATTTCTTATAAGCCAGAAAGAGCGCTACAATATTTAGAAAAATATGGAAAAGATAAAACACTTCCTCTTTTGCTAAGAGAAGACTTTATCGACTGGCGCGATCAAATAACAGCAATGTCTAAATCATATAAGAGTTGGGTCTTAACAAATGGTGAGGAGTTGAGAAACTTTGAAAAGAAAAACCTAGTTTCAATTGAAGAAGCAAGTTTAGGTGATGGTTCTAAAGATATGGTTCTCCTTGCTGCCTCAGGTGTTCTCACAAAATTTTTAAATCTTAGACCAAAGTCTCCTGAAGCCCCAAGAGCACTTTATTGGTTGGGAGTTGCTGAGAGAAGATTGAGTTTTAACTTCTTTTATTCTCTTGGAGAACTTTATTTGAAAGAGTGTGTAACTGAATTTAAGAAACATCCTTATGCAAAAAAATGTCTTGGTGAGTATGAGAATATGCTCCGCTTTGGCTATTCTGGATCGGGTGGGGAAGCTCTTCCTGACGATGAAAAGAAAGAACTTGAAAAGTTGAAAAGCCTTTTGAAATAAGCCCCGGGCCCCTCACAGTTGAGGGGCTTTTTTATTGATAAATTCTAAGTCACCTAAATTACAGTCCATAAATAAAAAATAGATTGTCTAAAAATTAACTATTTTTATAAATATTTCATTTTCTCTAGTAAAAAAGATTGATACAGCGTATTAAGTATGGGAAAGTACAAACTTTTTTTACTCTAATCTAGGATTTTATTCGTTATGGAAAATACGATCTCATTCGCTGACTTTCCTTTAAAGGAAACATTATTAACTGCAATTGAAGATCGTGGTTTTGAAAACCCAACAGAAATTCAGCAAGCAGCAGTGCCGCTTCTAGCTGAAAACGACGTCGACTTTGTTGGACAAGCCCAGACAGGAACTGGGAAAACCGCGGCCTTCTCTCTACCATTACTCAATAAGATTGACGGAGAAAACAAGAACATTCAGGCCTTGGTACTTAGTCCAACACGTGAACTTGCAAATCAAATTTGCGAGGAGATGCGTAAATTCTCTATTCACGAGAGAGTTCGCGTTATGTCTGTATACGGTGGAACGAGTATTGATAACCAAGTTAGAAACTTGAAAAAACTTAAGCCTCAAGTTGTTATTGGAACTCCTGGTCGTGTACTCGACCTTCTTAAAAGAGGTATTCTAAAACTTGACAGTGCTAAAATTGGTGTCCTTGATGAAGCAGATGAAATGCTTGATATGGGATTCATCGATGATGTTAAAGAAATTCTTTCTCATCTTCCTGAGAAGAAAAATACGTGGATGTTCTCTGCAACTATGCCACCTGCTATTCTTGATCTTATTAAGAACTACCTTAATGAGCCAGAAGTAATCAAGATTAAAAAGAAAACTCTTAGTAATGAGAATATTACTCAAAAGTACTATGCTGTTCGTCCTCGTTATATGAACGAAGCCGTTTGCCGTGTACTAGATTCTCTTGAAGACTACTACGGAATTATTTTTACAAGAACAAAACTTGATGCAAAAAACCTAACTGATGAACTTAATGATCGTGGTTTCCCAACAGATTCTCTTCACGGAGACATGGACCAGAGACACCGTGATATTACGATGAAAAGGTTTAAGCAAAAAACTGTAAAGCTTCTTGTTTGTACTGACGTTGCTGCTCGTGGGATTGATGTAGATCATCTTACTCACGTTATCAACTACGGTCTTCCACAAGATCTTGAATCATATGTTCACCGTATTGGTCGTACAGGTCGTGCAGGTCAAAAAGGTATTGCAATCAGTATTGTAGAGCCATCTGAAATGTATAAGCTGAGACAAGTTGAGCGTATGACGAAAGCTCAAATCCTTAGTGAGAAACTTCCAAGCATTGAACTTTTAAAAGATGCGATGGTTAGAAGATCGATTTCTAAATTTGAAGATGTTATAACAGCTGTAGAAGGTAATAAAGACGATATGGATGCTTCTTTTGATGTATTCAAAGATGAGTTTGAAGACCTCGATGCAGATAAGCTTCTTAAAGTTATGTATACATATATCTTTAAAGATAGTATGGAAAAACTTGATGAGACACCTGTTCTCGATGCTCAAATGAGAGAGAGAGGACCAAAAGGAAACAAGAAGGGTGGAGCTTTTGAGTCTAACCACATTCGTTTCTTTGTAAATGTTGGACGTGAAGATGGTCTAACAATCAAGGGTCTTGTTAATAATATTTCTGAAGTAACTAATATCGAAGCAAGAAAAATTAAAAACGTTTCTCTGAAGGATCGTTTCTCATTTATTGAAGTACCTAATCATTACGAAGATAAAGTAATGGCCGTTAGAGATCTGATGATTAACGATAGAAACGTTAAATTTGAAGTTTCTAATGAAGCTGGAAGAGGTGGAAGTCGTGGCGGTGGTAGCCGTAGCGGTGGACGTAATTTCAGAGGACGTCGTGATGGTGGTAGAGACGGCGGACGTGGTGAAAGTCGTGGTGGAAGTCGTGGCGGAAGTCGTGGTGGTAACCGCGGTGGAGGTTACGGAAACAGAGAAGGTAGAGGAAATAGCCGTTTTGGTGGAAATAGATCAAGCGGAAACTCTAACGGAAATAGAAAAAGTAGTTACGACCACAATTAATTATGTATGATGTTATCGTTTTAGGAGCAGGTGCTTCTGGACTCATGAGTGCTTATTTATGTGGGACAATGAAGAAAAAAGTCCTGCTTCTAGAACATAACAAACAGATAGGGCGTAAAATCCTTATCTCGGGTGGAGGTAAGTGTAATTTCACTAACCTCCACACAAAACCGAAAAATTTTGTAAGTGAAAACCCTCATTTTGCAAAATCCTCATTGGCACGATATTCCCCTTGGGATTTCATCGATCTTATCTATCAACACAATATCGATTACTACGAAAAAAAACTTGGACAGCTTTTTTGTAGCGGCTCGGCCCGAGAGGTCATCGCTATGTTACAAAAAGAATGTAATAAAACTCAAAATGTAGAGATCTTGTTAAAAACAAAAGTTCTAGAAGTCGCTAAAAATGATGAGAATTTTAGAGTTCAAACAGATAAGCAAGTTTTTGAAGCGAAAAAAGTTATTGTTGCAACCGGAGGACTTTCAATTCCAACGATAGGAGCAACAGATATTGGTTATAAGATAGCCAAGAGCTTTGGTCATCGAATCATTGAAACTCGTCCAGGGCTTGTTCCTTTTACTTTATCCGACGAGATACTTGAAGGACATTCTGAACTCTCTGGAATCTCAATGGAGACTGTTTGTGAAACTAATGGTGCTCGTTTTGAGGAGAGTGTTCTCTTTACGCACAAAGGTCTTAGTGGTCCAGCTATTTTACAAGTGTCACTTCATTGGAAACCAAAAGATATCGTTACAATTAACTTCTTACCTAAGGTTCACTTATTTGAAGAACTGATAAATTTGAAGAAAAAGGGATCGAGATTAACGGTTCCAAATTTACTAAAGCGCCACCTGCCAGATCGTTTTGTAAAGAAATGGTGTTCTCTTTATATGAAAGACGAGAAGACATTCATTGCAGGTCTGTCAGGGAAAGATATTGAGTCTATTTCTCTGGCCGTCAATCAATGGACGTTCTCGCCTAAAGGAACTGAAGGTTATCGTAAGGCCGAGGTAACTAGAGGTGGAGTTTCAACTGATGATGTTTCATCTAAAACTTTAGAAAGTAAGAAAGTCGAAGGGCTTTATTTTGTTGGTGAAGTTCTCGATGTTACGGGATGGCTTGGAGGATTTAACTTCCAGTGGGCGTGGGCATCGGCCCACGCAGCAGCACAAGATATCGCAGACTATTCAAGAGAATAATAAACATGAGGTCTTTGAACCTTCAATTTTTCACTCTCTTTACTCTTAAGGGCTTCGAAGACTTTATTTGTTATGTTAAAAAATGAAGCTTTTGCCTTAGTAATTGTTAAGTGAATTTTATTACTTCCTTCCAGGTATTCTACTTTTCCATAGACCTTAACTTTTGCCGTAATGGAAGCTTTAACTTTTAATGTTAGAGTATAATTATGTTTGTTAATTGAGAGACTTAACTCTGAAATTGAAGTATCACTTGATTTTTCTAACTCTAGAGCTTCAATAAGGACATCTCTAAAGAGACTTTTCTCTTGTGTCGAAAGATCAATTTTTGAGATATTAATTGTCGCATCAGTTAGGCAGTTTGTAAGATAATAATCTACATCTCTAAGATTTGTTGGTTTTGTGATGAGTTTACAATGAGCACCTACATTATTTAAGAACACATCCTTTGTCTCACTTACTGCACGGAAAGTGGAGAGATTACCCTTTATTTCTGAACTAGTATTCTCCAGATTTAATCCTTTGATCTTTGTACTTGCAAGAATGCTTAGTAGTCCATTTTCATCATTAATAACCACTTGCTCGTCTTCTAAGTTAAAAATGACTTCAGTTCCATTGTATTGTGTTTCAAAAACCATAGGACGGTTATATTGATAATCGTAGAAATTGAATGCGCTGAATGAGCCTTCTCCGATCCCTCTTTCATAGCTCATACTTAAATTGTTAATTGAGATTTTATCGCTTTTTGGGGCAGCACTAACTTTTACAGAAATTAAAAAAGCCAGTATCATGAGAAATGATAGTCTCATTTTGTACTCCTAGATTAGAATTTTTCTTAATCTACTGAACGACATGTGGTGGGCTTTGATGAGTTAAATGACTTCCTCGTTTTTAAGAGGCATAATTTGCTTTAAAAAAATAAAAATTAAAAAAGTTAAGGAATATAGATGAAAACGATTATTTTTACTGGTGGCGGAAGTGGGGGGCATGTAATCCCGGCCTTAACAATCATTCAAAAATTAAAGGAATCAAAGAAAAATTATCAAATTGTTTACTTTGGTTCTTACAAGGGGATTGAGTCGACAATTGTTCCAGAGCAAGTTGATCGCTATATTGGAATTTCAACTGGAAAGATTCGTAGATACTTATCTTTTGAAAATGTTAAAGACATTTTTAAAATAGGTTTAGGGCTAATACAGAGTTTTATTAAACTTCTCAGTTACTCGTCTAAGGACACCGTGATCTTTTCAACGGGGGGATTTGTTTCTGTTCCAGTTGTCATTGCTGGAAAAATAACGGGAAAGAAAGTCTACGTTCATGAGCAAACGACAAGAATGGGACTTGCTAATAAAGTGAGTTCTTATTTTGCTAATAAGGTTTTCGTCTCTTTCGAAGAATCTTTGAAATTTATAAAAGGAAATGCTTTTTATTCAGGATATCCTGTTCGTTCAGAATGCTTTGATCATCAGCTGAGAGTGAAGACTTTCAAACACATTGATTTATCTACTATTGATAAACCACTTTTTTTCATTACAGGTGGAGGAAATGGTTCACTACTTATTAATGAAAGAATCAAAGAAGTTTTAGATGAGTTAAAAGAGCAATACGTTGTTATTCATCAAGTTGGAAAAAACTTTTTAAAGGAATATGAGAGTTTCAATGATGAGTCTTATTTAGCCTTGGATTTTGTCCAAGAAGGGATGATTGATCTCTTTAAAAAAGCTGAAGTGATTCTCTCAAGAGCAGGGGCTGGAACAGTATGTGAGCTTATGGCCCTAAAGAAGAAGAGTATTTTTATTCCTCTAAAGATCGCTCAAAAAAATGAACAATACCATAATGCGATGGCCGCAAAAGAGCTTTGTGGTTCTGTTGTTTGTACTGAAGATGAACTTCAAAATAAAAGCTTAACGGCTCTTATAGAGGAACTTAAAGTGTCTCAAGATAAAGGTTACGGAAGTGGTGTAAAAGATGGTCTTGAATATTTGAAGAATGAAATTGAAGCAGTTTTAGAATAAGTTAGAGGCCCTCTATTTAGAGGGCCTTGGTATATTAAACCCTAAGGATGTAACCTCTGGATTTAATTGTCTTTATATATTGTGAGAACGGACGAAGCTTCTTTCTCAAGTTAGAAAGGTGAGTATCAATATTTTGGTTTTGAACATGCACATTTGGCCAAACCAAGTTCGTAATATACTCTCTTGAGAAAATCTTATTAGGATTTCTTGCTAATAAGTGAATAATCTTAAATTCAATTGGTGTTAGTTGGATTTTCTTTTCTCCAATCTCGGCCATTTGAATTTCTGTGTGTAGTGAAAATTCCGGATACTTAATAACATTAGTATCTTTCTTTTTACCTTTCTTATTTGCAATCTTATTTCTTATACGTGCAACGAGTTCCTTAAGAGAAACAGGCTTAACGATAAAGTCCTCAGCACCTAAGTTTAGTCCTTCAACTACGGCTTCTTCAGATGGATCACCTGTAAGAAAAATTACTGGAAGACCTGGATGAGTGTCTTTAAACTTTGCGTACAATTCAAAACCATTCACATTTGGCATATGAAGATCAAGAATAACTAAATCTGTTTTAGCGCTATTAAGAAATCCTAAAAGCTCTAGTGGATTTTGAATTAATTCTAGTTCAAATTCTCCATCCAATAATTCTTTGTAACTTAGTAGGTTGTTATAAACATCATCTACAATTGTTACGTGAAGTGAATCTTCTTTCGTGGCGTGCATACGTACCTCGTTCTTTAGTTTTCGACTCTAAGTACTGTATTTTTAATCTTATCACACGTTGAAGTCAATTCTTTTCATTTAATTTTTTAGAGTAAGATTTCTTGATGAAAAAAGGCTGATTTAACTAGTTCAATATATAAGAATTAAGAATGAATCTTCACATTTAGAAAGGTTATATATTTATAATATTTTAGATGGAATAAAGTTCTTTATTTTGGATTGATTCTGTCTTTTGCCTATTTTTTGTTTCAATTAAGCCTGTCTTTTGTAAAAAAAGCAAAAAAAAAGCCCCGCAAATTGCGAGGCCTTTTCTATTAATTTTCTTTTTTCTTTTCACGTCTAATAACAGAACGCTTGTTTTGCTCGAGAACTTTCTTTCTAATTCTGATGTTCTCAGGCGTTACTTCAACCCATTCATCATTATCGATCCAGTCTAGTGCCCACTCAAGTGTTTTTGGTGGAACAGGAGGAAGGATGATGTTGTCATCTTTACCAGCCGTTCTAACACTTGTTAGGTGTTTCTCTCTAACACAGTTAACGTTGGCATCGTTTGATCTATTGTGCTCTCCGATAACCATACCTTCGTAACACTCATCACCTGGTTCAACAAAGAATTTACCGTTGTTAAGTAAGTTGAAAAGAGCGTAAGGAGTAATTTTTCCTCCACGGTCAGCAATGATCGCTCCGTTTTGACGAGCAAGCATATCACCAGCGTGCGGACGGTATCCAAGAAACTCAGAAGACATAAGACCTTCTCCACGAGTATCTGTTAGGAATGTAGAGCGGTAACCAATAAGGCCACGAGAAGGAACTTCAAATTCCATTCTTGTTCTATCTTCACCAAGAGGCATCATTGTTTGCATGATCCCTTTTCTAATCGCTAGTTTTTCTGTAATAGCACCTGTTGAATCATTTGGAACATCTAGAACAACTCTTTCGTATGGTTCTGTCTTTCTTCCATCTTCTTCTTTAAAAAGAACTTCTGGTCTAGAAACCATAAGCTCGTATCCACTTCTTCTTAGTTCTTCGAAAACGATAGCAAGTTGAAGTTCTCCACGACCTTTTAGCTTGTAAACTTTCGGATCATCTGTTCCTTCATACTGAAGGGCAACGTTAAGCTTACATGCTTCTTGAAGAAACTCTTCTAGCTTTCTTGAAGTAAGGTATTCACCTTCTCTTCCTGAAAGAGGAGAAGTTGAAACAGAAACGTTAACAGCAACTGTCGGTGGCTCAACTGTAATTCTTGGAAGAGCTTCGTTGCTTCCAGAAGCAATCGTGTCACCAATTTTTGAGTCATTGTATCCGGCAACGATAACGATTTCACCTGCTACAGCTCTATCTACGTCTTTCATTCCAAGACCATCGTATACTTGAACGTTTGTTACTTTGAAGTTTTTGTTTTTCCCATTTTCATCAAGACAAGTAACTTGTTGATGCTTTTCAACATAACCTCTTTGAATACGACCAACAACTAGCTGACCAAGGTATTTTGAGTAAGCAAGGTTTGTAACAAGAAGTTGAAGATCATCACCTTCAGTGATTTTTGGCTCGTGAAAAAAGTCACTAACCATGAAATCTAGAATTGGAAGCATGTCTTCTCTTTTTTCTGCTGGATCAAGAGTTGCCCATCCTTCTTTTGCAGAAGCATAGAGCATTGGGATATCGAGATCGAAATCTTCAATGTTAAGAATTGAAGCTAGGTCTAGAAGTAGGTCTTCAATTTCACCTTTAACTTCTTCGATTCTCTCATCTGGTCTGTCGATCTTGTTGATGACAACACCAATTTTAATATTTCTTTCCATTGCTTTTTGAAGAACAAAACGCGTTTGTGGAAGTGGCCCTTCTGAAGCGTCAACTAGAAGAAGAACACCATCAACCATCATAAGAGATCTCTCAACTTCACCACCAAAGTCGGCGTGGCCTGGAGTATCGAGTAGGTTGATTTTGACATCTTTCCATTGGATGGCACAGTTCTTGGCCGTAATTGTGATACCTCTTTCTTTTTCGATATCACCAGAGTCCATAACTCTTTCTGAGATTTCCGCTCTGTCGTCAAAAGTGTTTGATTGTTTTAAAAGCTCGTCCACGAGTGTCGTTTTTCCGTGGTCAACGTGCGCAACTACGGCAATGTTCTTTAGGTGCAAAGAAGATGTCATAAAGTAATTTCCTTTAAGGGGGATTGGTCAATTTTTCTCAATTAGTGTAGTCTGACTTGGAAGATTTGTAACCTTATTTTAGGAGTTTTTGAAGAAAATGATCCAAGTAAATGGGCTTTCCAAGCATTACGGTTCTCAAGTTGTCTTTGACGACGTCTCTTTCAACCTATCACCTCGTGAAAGGATAGGATTAGTAGGGCGAAATGGAGCCGGAAAGTCGACTCTTTTTAGGATTTTGTTAGGACAGGAAGCACCAGATTCTGGAGAAGTGAAGATTCCAAAGGGTTACAAGTTAGGAGCTCTCGAGCAGCATATAAATTTCCAACAGAAGACAGTTTTGGATGAATGCTGTCTTTCACTCAGTGAAGAGGAAAAATATAATACATATAAGGCCGAGAAGATTCTCTTTGGTCTAGGGTTTTCACAAGAAGATCTAGAAAAAGATCCGAAGTCTTTTTCCGGTGGTTACCAAGTTAGAATTAATTTGTGTAAGGCACTTCTAACTGAACCGAATCTTTTACTTCTTGATGAGCCAACCAACTACTTAGATATTGTTTCCTTGCGATGGCTTAAAAACTTTCTTAATAACTTTCCCGGTGAAGTTATTATTATTACCCACGACCGTGACTTTATGGATGGTGTCGTCACTCATGTTATGGGGATTAGTCGTAACACTCTTCGTAAGATTAAAGGTGATACTGCAAAGTACTATGAGCAAATTGTCATGGAAGAAGAAATTCATGAGCAAACGCGACTAAATCAAGAGAGAAAGAAGCAAGAGCTGATGAAGTTTGTCGATAAGTTTAGGGCCAAGGCCTCGAAGGCCGCTCAAGCTCAATCGAGATTAAAACAAATTGAAAAAATGGATACCATCGATGCGCTTGCTGTTGAAAAAAGTTTAGACTTTTCTTTTCATTACAAAGATACGCCTGCGAAAATTTTGATGGAAGTTGAAGACCTCTCATTTTCATATTCTAGAAATAAAGACGAACTTCTCTTTAGAGATTTAAATTTCCACGTTGGAAAAAATGATCGAATAGGGATTATAGGAAAAAATGGAAAAGGGAAGTCGACATTATTAAATGTATTAAATAATGAGTTAGAAGCTTTTAGTGGCTCTATTCAAAAGCATCAAGCTACAATCGTAGGGCATTTTGGACAAACTAATATTAAGAGATTGCATGATGATAATACGATTGTTTCTGAAGTTCAGGAGGTCAATCCTGATCTTTCTTCAACACAGGTTCGTAATATTTGTGGAACGATGATGTTTGAAGGAGATCTCGCAGATAAGAAAGTAAGAGTTTTATCTGGGGGAGAGAAGAGTCGTGTCATGCTTGGAAAAATTCTTGCTGGACCGGCTAATTTACTCTTTCTAGATGAGCCAACAAACCACCTTGATATGGAATCAATTGCGGCGCTTGGCGAATCTATTGTCGATTTTGAGGGTGCTGTTTTAATTGTAACCCACAGTGAAGCTCTTCTTAGAAAGATCTGTAATAAACTTGTTATTTTTCATGAGGGAACCGCCGAGTATTTTGATGGGACCTATGATGAATTTCTAGAAAAAATTGGATGGGAATCAGAAGAAGTTAGTGAATCTCCAAAAAAATCAAAGAAGTCTAAGAAAGAAATTCAAAAGCTCAGGCAAGAGATTATTCAAGAGAAATCTAAATCTCTTGGGCCAATGAATGCAAAGGTAGAAGAATTAGAAAATAACATTACTGTTTTAGAGAACTTTCTTGAGTTAAAAAATAAAGAAATGCTAATAGCTTCAACTGAAGGAAATGGCACTAAAATTAATGAACTTGGGCTAGAAATCGCTAAAATTAATGAAAAGGTCGAAGCTCTTTTCTTTGAGTTGGAAGAATTAAGTGAAGAGCTTGAAGCTAAAAATAATATATATGAGAAACGTCTCATTGAACTTGAAAACTAATCCTCATTAGCAGCTGAATCAGAAAAGTTTCTATGAAAGATAACTCTTTTAGCAAAGCGAAGAAAATATTCTCGGTCTAAATAGTAATATCCTTTTAGGCCATTCTTTTCGCCCCATGAGTTTAGTAGCTTCAGTGAAGCAATCTCTCCATTTTTATCGAGCTCATAGCCGACAATTACTTGCTGATGAGACATGTTGTTTGTTTTATAATTCGTTGAAGAGTCGGTGCTAAATCTATAAGGACCGCGAACGAGCTCCTTTTCTTCAAAATCATTAACATAACTTGAACCTCTTTCAAACGTCTTATGATCGAGAAGAATTGGTTCCCCATTATCGATTGCCTTTTTAATACTTTTTAAAGCTTCAATTTTTTGTTTATTATCTGTTCTAAGAAAATCAATCTTATGTTTAAAAAAACTGCCAATATTAGAAATCGTTTGTAGAGGACTTTTAATATCTTTCTTATAGTTTTTTAATCTCGGATTAACAAATCGCTTACTATGGAA
The DNA here is from genome assembly GCF_028649655.1 of Halobacteriovorax sp. GB3. Classification (NCBI taxonomy): domain Bacteria; kingdom Pseudomonadati; phylum Bdellovibrionota; class Bacteriovoracia; order Bacteriovoracales; family Halobacteriovoraceae; genus Halobacteriovorax; species Halobacteriovorax sp. GB3. The sequence goes on along the minus strand of NZ_JAQSLN010000004.1, from coordinate 43,159 downwards.
GAAGTTAACGAGAGTTTCAAATCGTTCTTTAAAGAAGCTTTCAGGCGTATAGGTTGTTCCTTCGAATTCAAATTCAGAAGGTGGCTCCTGATTTCTTCCAAAGATTGTTTCCCTAATAATGTCCATGTATCTTTGTTCTAATTCGTCTCTTTCTACTTTAGTTCTTAATTTGGTCTTTTCTCTTTGAAGTCTTTTGCGTAAGCTAAGAAGTTTTTCTTTAACTTCTTCTTTGTTTTCCTTTTTGTATTTCGGGTCAGGAGTCCAGACCGATTCTGGAATCAGACCATATTTAGAAAGGAAACGATAGTCTTCATAATGGCCACCTTCTCTGATCTTATCGTGATAACCCATTACATAAAATCTTGCTTCTTCATATAAGTGCATGTGGTATGTGTAATCAGCGCTCAGTTCTATCTCTTTATTAAATTCTTTCTTGTAGAGAAACTCTAGGTAAGATGTACTACTAAAAGTCCAGCATGATCCCCATTTACATTGGTCCTTAACTGGCTGGGCAACTAATTCTTTATCAAAGAAATCGATATCATTAATGCTCTTATGTAAAAGAAAGACAGGTAGTGCCTCTTGAATAGCACTTGATACGTTGTAATCTGTAGCTACTTTTAGGCCTTTAAGTTCTTTTTTAATTCTTTTAAGATCCTTTTTTTCAAGACCTAATCTTTTTGCAAAGGGTGACTTTAGTAATTGAGTGTAAGTGAAGTCATTCATTTGTGAGGTGTTATTCATTCTCTTTATAGCAACTCGAAATTCGTAGGGAGATTGAATCTTACCTAGAAAAGAGAAGTAGTAGTCATTAGAGCTAATGTGAAAAGCATTGGCGACTCTGGAGGTCATCTTCTTTGCATTTTCTCTCTTAACAGTATTGTATGAATCTAAGAGAAGAACCCTTGTTGTGTCTTTGACATTTTGATTATCTGTTGATTCCGTAACACGATCGACTATTGTTTTTCTCGTAAAAGTATCGACATCTTCTAAGTGTAAAATAGCTCCTAAAAAATCTGGAAAGTAATTTTTCTTATTCACATCATTAAATTCAACGAAAATTTTTGAAAGAAAAAGAGCTAGCTTATCATCTCGGCTATCACTTGGAGAAAACTCTAAAGTCGAAATATATTCTTCGCTAAGACCTACTCTCTGTAGAAAAGGTGAACTAATGGCCTCTTTGAGAAGTGGTGTTAAATTTTCTTCACTTCCATACATTCCAATAGCAAGGTCGCTAAAATTCTCAGAACTTTCTAGTGAAACCCTTTTATCTTTTGCTTTTACGAGAGTTTTATAGAGGTGAAAACATGAAAGAAGTGAACTTGGTTTCCGTTCAGTTCTTACCTCATTGAGTGCACATGAAGTTAATGTAAATAATACTGCGATAATAAAGGTCTTATTCATACCTATCTTATCGGATTTAAAAGGAAAATCTTAAGTTCTAAGTTGTCTTTAACCTCTATTCCACGAATGAAATTTCTCTACTAATTTCAACAAGATATCCGGCTTCCTTGCTCGTTTCCATTCTCCTGCAGCGTATTTGTTGGCCTCACTCATTGTTGGATAGGGGTGGATGGTGCCAAGTATTTTATTGAGACCAAACCCATTTTTCATCGCACTAATAAATTCAATAATTAATTCGCTGGCATTTTGTCCAACAATTGTTGCTCCTAGAATTTTGTCACTTCCAGGTTTCGTTAAAACTTTAACAAAGCCGTAATCTTCGCTGTCGGCAATGGCTCGATCGAGATCATCAATATTGTAGCGAGTAATCTCATAAGGGATATTTCTAAGTTTCGCTTCTTGTTCATTTAAACCAACTGTTGCCACTTCTGGATCAGTGTAAGTTGCCCAAGGAATGACAGAGTAGTCGGCCTTAAATTTTCTAAACTTACCAAAGAGTCCATTAACTGCGCAGTACCAAGCTTGGTGAGCTGCTGTATGGGTGAGTTGATAGGGACCTGCTACATCTCCGCATGCAAAAATATTGGGGTAATTTGTTTGAAGATATTCATTTGTATTAATCGTGCCATTTGGATTGAGCTCTATTCCAATATCTTCAAGGCCAAAATTTGAAGTATTGGCCTTTCTTCCAATTGAGAGAAGACAAATATCAAATTCGAGTTGAACTTTTTCATTTTCACTTTCACATACTAAAGAATAGTGACGATCATTTTTTATGAATTCAGTGGCCCTAAAACCTGTATAAAATTTGATCCCTTCTTTTTCTAATTTCAACTGAACTGCTTTAGAAACATCGGGATCTTCTTTAATCATTACCCTGTCGGCCATTTCAACAACAGTAACGTTGCTACCAATTCTGGCAAAGCTTTGTGCCATTTCTAGACCAATAGGCCCTGCTCCAAGAATTAAAAACTCTTTTGGTAATTCTTGAAGATCCCAAAGTGTATCACTTGTGACGATACATTTATCATTCAAGGCGCTTTCAATTCCAGGAAGGCTTGGGATAAATGGTTTTGCACCCGTTGCAATCGTTATATTTCTAGTTGTAAGACGCTTCCCATTTACTTCAACTTCAAATGGAGAAATAATTTTTGCACTCCCTTGAATACAATCTACTCCTAGAGAAGTGTATCGTTCAATTGAATCATGAGGTTCGACCTTCTTAATGACTTCTTTAATTCTTGTCATAACTTTTTTAAAATCGACTTTAAAATCAATTGATTCAATTGCATATTCGTGCGAATTTTTGGCCATATAGGCTACTTTTGCTGTTTTAATTAGTGCCTTTGAGGGAACGCACCCAGTGTTAAGACAGTCTCCACCCATTTGATGTTTTTCAATAAGTGCAACTTTCGCTTTGACTGTGGCCCCTATATAACTTGTAACGAGTCCACCCGCTCCTGCGCCAATTGAAATCATATTGTAGTCATAGGAACGAGGTCTTTTCCATTTCTTATAGACTTTCATCGCTTTTAAATATTCAACGACTCTCTTTGTAATAAGTGGAATGAGACCAAGAAGAGAAAAGGCGATGATAAGCTTAGGGGAGAGTATCCCTGAAAGCGAGTCTATCTTAGCTAATTCAACACCAGCATTCACATAGACGATTGTCCCAAGAAGCATTCCTAGTTGTGAGACGAAAAAGAACTTAACTGTCGAAAGGGGAGTTAGTCCCATCACAAGATTAATGAGAAAAAATGGAAAAATTGGAAGTAATCTCAAGGTAAAGAGATAGAAAGCTCCTTCTTTTTCGATTCCTTCATTAATTTGTTTTAATTTTTCTTGAAAACGATTTTGAACGAAATCTTTAAGAAGAAATCGTGAAGCTAAGAAGGCGAGAGTTGCTCCAATAGTACTTGCAAACGAGACGATTATAGTACCTTTAAAGAGTCCAAAAATACCACCACCAGCAAGTGTTAGAATAGTTGCTCCAGGTATTGAAAGTGCCGTTGTTGCGATATAAATGATCATATATGAGAGAATCGTTGCGATCGTATTTTCTTCATAGAACTTTAGAAAATGGGCCTGATTCTCTTTAATAAAACTAAGAGTGAAGTAGGACTCAATATTAAAATATTTAACAAGAGCAATGATGATTGCAATAATTAATATAAGTCCAATTTTTGAAAAGTACTTTTTCATATTTCTCCCTATTGATTACATCATTTTAGTGTATTCAAGAGAGAATTTGTGACAAAGTTTTAATCTTTTTTAAAAATTAAAGAAACTGAATTAATACAATAGCGAAGACCTGTTGGTGCTGGGCCATCTTCAAAAACATGCCCAAGATGTGCTCCACAGCGAGAACAGAGAACTTCTGTTCGAACCATTCCAAATGAACGATCCGACTTCAAAGTTATGTTCTTTTTATTGTGTACATCATAGAAACTTGGCCACCCCGTACCAGAATCAAATTTTGTATGTGAATCGAATAGCTCATGTCCACAATTCGAACAAAGGTAATGACCTTTATCTTTTATATGAAGAAGATCTCCAGTGAAGGCCCTTTCTGTACCATGTTCTCGTGTGACATAGTATTGTAGGGGAGTGAGGTTTTCTTTCCAATATTGTTGCGACTTGTTTTTCCAATCGATTTGATTCTTATCAACACTTTCTAAGTGTTTTCCTATTTGGCTTAACTCTTCTTTGCCTGCAGACTTTTTAAGAAAGTTACAACTCGAAAGGAGAGTTAATAAAGAGAAGAAGATAATTGTTAATTTAGTTTGTCGCATCCTTGTCTCGCACTTTTTTATAGGTTTTAATTGCAAACATGAGTAATCCTGTAAATGCAATAAGTCCTAGGATTCCATAGCCCATACTTAGAACATCTTTAAGAACGACTAGAAAGACGATGGCCACAAGAAATATTGTTGCCACTTCATTCCATACTCTTAACTTAGTGCTAGAAAGTGTGATTTTGTTACATTGAAGATTTTTATAGATTTTTCCACAACTTAGGTGGTACCCAAACAGTCCTAAAACAAAGAGTAACTTTACGATAAGCCAAGGATTCTCTGTAAGTGGGAAAAAGTGGTGAAAAAGACTTAGACCAAAAAGAATTGTTAAAACAGCACTTGGCCAAGTTATTCCATACCAGAGTCTCTTTTCCATAATTTTAAATTGGTTTTGAAGGATAGACTTTTCTGGTTCTGGTTTTTCCTCTGCCTCTGTGTGATAGATGAATAGGCGTACGATATAAAAGAGTCCCGCAAACCACGTTACGACAAAGATAATGTGTAAGGCCTTTAAATAAAAATAGCTCATTCTAACTCCAGTTGATCCTCTCTAAACTATCACGTACACTTAATTTATGAAAACAACTTTCTATATTTTTCGACACGGACAAACTGATTGGAATATTAATAAGAGACTTCAGGGGAAGACTGATATTCCTCTCAATGAACTTGGTCTCGAGCAGGCCTCTAAGCTTGCAGATCATATGAAGTCGTTGCCATTAGATATGATTGTTTCATCTCCACTCATTCGTGCTCAAAAGACGGCTGAGTTAGTTAATCAATATCATAAGCTAGAAATTGAATATGATATGGGGCTACGTGAGCTTGATTTCGGTGAGGCAGAGGGACTAACAGTTATTGATGCCCAAGAAAAGTATGGCGCAGATTTATGGAACAACTTTATCAATCACGATGAAGAATCGAATAAGTTCTGTTTTCCAGGCGGAGAGCCTAAAGGACTAGCGCTAGAAAGAGGTCTTAGTATGTTGAAGAGGTTGTCTGAAAATCAGCATGAACATATTGCCCTTAGTTCTCATGGTGGAATTTTAAGACTTTTGATACATAGCTTTTTGCCAGAGGGAACTGAACCAATTCAAATATCGAATTGTATTCTTTATAAAATTGAATATGAGGACCAGAAAGTGAATATTTCTGGTCCAATTTGGTCATTATAAGAAAAAACTGATTATTAAAATAACGACAGCTAAAAAGACAAAGGCCAAAAGATTCAAACCGAATCCCTCTTTCACCATATCGATTAATTTAACATTTCCGGAGCCATAAATGATTGTGTTTGGCGGAGTCGCTACAGGCAGCATAAAGGCCATATTACAGGCAAGAGCAACAGCAATCGCTGCTATTTTTGGCGAGAAGCCAGCTTTTGTTGAAGCTACAATTACTAGAGGGACAAGTATATTTGCACTTGCTGTATTTGAAGCTAGTTCCGTTGTAAATATTGTGACAAAAACGAGAAAACATAGAATATAAATAAAGCTTTCACTTGTAACGCCACTGAAAAGTGCATTTGAGAATGCTTCAGCAAGACCTGTTTTGAAAAGTATTCCACCGAGACTAAGTCCACTACCGAAAAGGAAGAGCGAAGGCCAATCAATAGATTTGGCATCATCGAGTCCTAGAATCTTTACTCTCTCTGTTATAGGAAGCATGAAGAGAAGACTTGCTAAAAAGATAGATACAACTCCCGCTGGCATATTTGTTTTGAAAAAAGAAACCAAAGGATGGCCTTTTCCAATAATGAGGGGAAGAAGGCTCGGTGAAAACCAAAGGGTAACGGCCGATGCAAAAATAAACATGACAACCATTTCATGTCTGTTGATTGGAGGTAGCATTTTCTTTTCTTCTAGAAGTGCTTCTGTATTGTATCTCTCTAAGGTGTTCGGTACCTTTCTAATAGTATAAAGATAAAGAATGATGAGAAATAATACTTCGAGTGGAAACCCAAAGAGAAACCACTGAAAGAAACCAATTTTGATATTTACAAGAGTTTCAAGAAAACCAAGAGCAATGAGGTTGGGAGGAGAGCCTAAGGGAGTTCCTATTCCACCAATTGTTGCTGAATAGGCAACGCCAAGTAAAACAGTAGATTTTAACTTCTCATCTTCTAAGTGCAAATTATTTAAAATCCCAAGAACAATAGGTAACATCATTGCCGTTGTTGCTGTATTTGAAACCCACATCGAAAAAAATGCTGTGACGATGTAGATGGCCATAATCGTTCTTTTGAAATTCCCTGCAATGAGTGGCAGAGTTAATATATTGAGTGCAATCTTTCTATCAAAACGAAGTACTTCGAGTGCTTTAGCAATGAGAAATCCTCCCATAAAGAGAAAGATGATCTGATTGCTAAAAGGGCCAAATGCTTCTTGTGTCGTTGCGACTCCCATGATGATTGAAAGACAAACTCCAAAAATTCCTGTTATAAAAAGTGGAACTCGGGTAAAGAGCCAGCCAGAAACAACCCAAGAGAAGATCGCTAAAAATTTTTGAGCATTTGGTACTAAATTTGTTTCGAGATTTAAAATGAGAAAAAAGAAAAAGGGACCGATAAACAGTCCCTTTTTTAATATCTTTAAAAGAAGTCTTTTAAGATTATTTACGACCATGAAGAGGTGCCCCTTCAATGTTTACGTCATAGAAGTCTCCAAACTTTTTCATTTGCTCATGGAAAGAAAGGGCCAACTCCTCAGCTTTAGCTGTGTAGTCATTTGTATTTGGCCAAGTCTTTTGTGGAGCGAGAAGAGTTTGTGGAACATCTTTAACTTCAGCAGGGATGTTAAGACCAAAAATTGGATCTTGCTCTACTGGAGTATCATTCAGAGTGTTCGCTTGAATACTTCTGATAATCTGTCTTGTGATATGTAGTGGGAAACGTTGTCCCGTTCCGTATGCACCACCAGTCCAACCAGTGTTGATCATCCATACTTTAATATCATGTCTATCGAGGTAATCTCCAAGAAGTCTTGCATATTCTGATGGGTGTCTTAGCATAAAAGGTGCTCCAAAACATGGAGAGAAAGTCGCTTGTGGCTCTTTAACACCAATTTCTGTTCCAGCCAGTTTCGCTGTATATCCTAAAACAAAGTAGAACATTGCTTGTTCTTTAGTTAGACGTGCTACGGGAGGAAGTACTCCAAAAGCATCAGCCGATAGGAAGAAAATATGGCTTGGAAGTTTTCCTCTTGAAGATTCTTCTAGCTCATCGATGAAATTAAGCGGGTATGATGAACGCCCATTTTCAGCAATTGATTTATCAAAGAAATCTACAGTAGCTGTTTCATCATTCATGACAACGTTTTCTAACATTGCTCCGAACTTATTTGAAGCTTCAAAAATTTCTGGTTCAGTCTCTTTAGAAAGCTTGTATGTTTTTGCGTAACATCCACCTTCAAAGTTAAAAATACCTGCATCTGAAAGTCCATGCTCATCGTCACCGATGAGATAAGTTCCTTCATCTGTTGAAAGAGTTGTTTTCCCTGTTCCCGAAAGACCGAAGAATACAGATGTTTCCATGTTCTCAAGACGTGACGCTCCTGAGTGCATTGGAAGAATTCCTCTTGTTGGTAACTCGTAGTTCATTGCTGCAAACATTGATTTCTTAATTTCTCCAGCATAGAGAGTTCCAACGATGATTGTTGTTTTAGATTTAATATCAGTAACAACACAAGTTTCTGATCTTGTTTCAAATTCCTTAGCATCAAGAGTTAATTCTGGAGCGTGAAGAATTGTGTAATCACTGTCATTAAATTCACGCATTTTATCTCTGAATAGGTGATTAGAGAAAAGGGCGTGGTTTGGATTTGTTGTAACAAGACGAGCACCAAGATTGTGAGTTTCATCAGCTCCAACAGATCTCTCTGTGATATAAAGATCGCGCGCTTCATTGTGATAAGCGATTACTTTTTCTTTTAGTTTTTGAAACATTTCTGGAGTCATTGGAAGAAAATTATTTTCCCACCATACAGTGTCGAGAGTTGACTCATCTTTAACGATGTAACGATCGTTGGCCGAGCGTCCAGTGTGTTTTCCAGTTAAAACTACAAGTGAACCATCTTTTGTAAGACGACCAATTCCTTTTCTTACTGTCTCTTGAATAAGAAAAGCAGGGGCCGAGTTTAGATGAATTTTGTTTGGCTCTCGGTTCGTGTTAATACCTAAATTTTTGTAATACTCAAACATAGCGATCTCCGGTAACGCGTAGTGTATAAATTTTAAAGTAATATGCCAGATTCTACATAGAATTACCCTGATTGCCATCATCTTTTGGCGAATTTTCACCAGATTGATGAGCTATCTCTAGATGCGTTGTGTTTCTTTTGGTATAAAGATGAGGAATTTTTATTACTTAATTAACTCTGTGCATAAAGGTTGTTCACATGATGAAGAAAATGAGCTCACTAGAAATTCGTGAGAAGTTTTTAGAGTACTTTGAAAATAATGATCACTTGAAGATTAAGGCATCTTCAGTTGTACCTCAAAATGATCCAACCCTTCTTTTTATTAACTCGGGGATGGCCCCTCTTAAAAATTATTTTCTTGGAAAAGAACAACCACCACTTCCTCGTCTTTGTAACTTTCAACCTTGTATTAGAACGAAAGATATCGACGATGTGGGAGATAGACATCACTTAACAATTTTTGAAATGATGGGCTCGTGGTCTATTGGTGATTACTACAAAGAGAAAGCTTGTAAGCTTGCTTATGATCTTCTTGTTGAAGGTTTAGGATTTCCTCCAGAAAAATTATATTTCACAGTTTATGGTGGAAATGAAGCTCTTGGGATTAAGCCCGATACAGAATCAATTGAAGCATGGAAAAAATGTGGTGTACCTGAAGATCATATTGTTGTTCTTGGAGACGATAACTTTTGGGGACCTGCTGGAGAGACTGGACCTTGTGGACCATGTACGGAAGTTTTCTTTGATACAGGTGCGCAGTATGGGCCTGAATATAAACCAGGCGGACACTTTGATGATGTAAGTCGTTACATTGAAATTTGGAACGCTGGTGTTTTTATGGAGCTTAATAAGAAAAAAGATGGAACGTTCATTCCTCTTCCTCTTAAGTCTGTTGATACTGGTTCAGGTCTTGAAAGACTTGCTATGGTTATGAATGGGCATGACTCTGTTTATGAAACTGATCTTTTGAAGCCACTTATTGATCTTGCTGATTCACTCATTGGTGGAGCTAAAAATGAAGCGGATATGAGAAAGGTAAGAATGCTCGCTGATCACGTAAGAGCGGCAGCGTTCATTCTAGGTGAAGGTGTTATGCCAAGTAACGAGGGGCAAGGATATATTCCGAGAAGACTTATTAGAAAGTCTATTGCGGCTCTTATTGCTAAAAAAGTTAAGAAGATCGACTTCACTTCAATGGTAGAGAAAACGCTTGAGATTCTTGGTGATCACTACCCACAAGTAAAGAATGCTAAAGAAACGATTCTTTTTAATATTAATACAGAAGTTGAAGAGTTCACACCGATCGTTGAAAAAGGTCTTTCGATGATTGACGAAATTCTCGCCAAGGGAGTTAAGAAGTTTTCTGGTAAAGAAGCTTTTGATCTCGTTTCTACCCATGGTCTTCCTCTTGAAGTTATTCAGTCTCATCTTTCAGATGCGCAAGTTGAACTTGATATGAATGAGTATGAAAAGTGTTGGGAAGAACACAGAAAAGCATCTCGTGTTATCTCTAGAAAGGGTGGTCTATCAAATGATCAAGAGAAGCTTGAAGAGATTTTTCAAGAAGGGGATGCTACGGAGTTCAAAGGTTACGACCATCTTGAATTCGAGTCTGTTGTTACAAAAATTATTAAGGGAACTGATGTTGTTGAATTTGTTTCATCTGGTGATGAATTTTCATTCACGACAAAAGAGACTCCTTTTTACGGCGAAAGTGGTGGACAAGTAGGTGATAAAGGTTACGTAACTGCCCAAGCTGGTAAGGCCGAGATCGTTGATACTGTAAAGGTTAAAGATAAGCACGTTCACATTGCTAAAATCGTTGAAGGTGAAATTAAATCGAGTGACAAGGTTACTCTCGTTGTTAACGAAAACACAAGAATGTCTACAATTAGAAACCACTCGGCAACACACTTAATGCATTCAGCTCTTCACGAAATTCTCGGAAAACACGCTGTTCAAAAGGGATCACTTGTTAGACAAGATCGTTTACGTTTTGATTTTCAACATCCTCAAGCTGTGACGAAAGAAGAATTAGAAAAAGTTGAAACACTTGTTAACAAGTGGATCATGGAAAATAAGATGGGGCAGGTTAAACTATGTCCTTATGATGAAGCGATAGAGTCTGGGGCAATGGCCCTTTTCGGTGAAAAATATGAATCGGATGTTCGTGTCGTTTCTTTTGGAGAGGAATCAGTAGAACTTTGTGGGGGAACTCACGTAAAAGCTACTGGAGATATTGGACTTTTTCTCATTGCAAGTGAGTCTTCTGTTGCAAAAGGAATTCGTCGTATTGAAGCTGTAACAGGTGAAAATGCAATTAAGCTTATGCAAGAGAGAAATAGACAACTTCGTGCAGCTTCTGATGAGCTTAAAGTTAAGCCTGATGAGATTGTAACGAAGCTTAAGGATATGAAAAAAGCACAGGCCAAAAAGAAAAAAGAAGCAAAGGCCGCTAGTGCTTCTAGTGTTAGCTTTAAAAAAGAAGTTAGCTTTCCTGCTCATGGATCAACTTTTTACAGTGCTCTTATGACTGATGATGCAAAAGTGATCAAAGAGATTGGAGATCAACTTGTTGATAAAGGTGAGAAGAAAATTGTTTGTCTTGTTGGACAAGATGAAAAATCATTAAAGACATTTGTATGGGTTCATAAAGACTTAATCTCTAAAGTTAAAGCAGGAGATCTTTTAAAAGAAATCCTTGCTCCACTCGAAGGGCGTGGCGGTGGAAAGCCGTCTTTTGCTCAAGGAGGATCACCAAAAGTTGAGATGGTTGATCAATTATTTGAACATATTGAAACAAAAATTAAAGAAAAACTTTCCTAAGTAGCTAGGCCTCTTTATTAAAGAGGCCTTTTTTTTAAGATTAATTTGAATAAATCGATAAGATTTACATGAAAAAACTAATCTTAATAACTCTCTTACTATCAATTCAACCAACTCTTTCAGAGGAATCCGGCCTAGGTTCTTTAGGTAAAAAATATGCTGATGCCGCTGGTTCTGGCGGTTGGTCTATGGGAGCATATGGCACAAGCTCCGGTGGAATCTACGGCGGAGGATTTGGAGTCGCCAACGTTGGAGGCATTGGCTCAATGTCTGGTTATCCTGGCACAAATACTGACCCATCAACATTACCTTTTGCTTTCAAAAATTTAGACGGAAAATATGAAATAACGGCTAATAATGTCGAATCATATGCTGGAATAATTGGTAGCGAGCTGGAAGCTAGACTTTATAGTGAAGGCAGTGAAAAAGAACTATCGGCAGTTTTAGATAAGTATATCCAAGAGTATGATCTTTCAAATAGTAACTCTCTTTTTCAAGACCGAATTATTGAATCAATCGCCACTAAGTTTATGAATCGTATGAATGTGTTCAATATGGAAAGTGGTCAAATGCAAAGTTATCCGACTGAGAACTTACAAAAATTAAAAAACACATTAAGTAATTTAAATATACCATACCCAAGTAGCATGGAACATTTAGAAAAATTTAATGAACTTTATAATAAAGAGAATCCTGATGTTGATGAATTACTAAAAATCTATGACAAGCTACCTAAACATATGTCCGACAAATTATATAATAATATGAGTATGTCTTTTGGAAGCGACACAGATTCACTATTTAAACTACAAAAAGCTTATATTAATAGTATGACGACAAATGATGAATTATTGAATTTCTATGATAATCAACAGATGTTTATAGGTGACTCAAGAGATAAAGAAGAGATTTTAGACTATCTGGCGTCCAAAATAGATATGAACGCAAAAGGATATTTTAGAGATTCTTTTATTTGCCAACCAATTCTAAATGCTTTCAATCTCACCGAGAAAGGGAAGGCCATTCAAAATCAAATGATTCTTGAAAGTGGTTTTAGTATGCCAGCTGAATATGAGAGCAGCTTACAAGGCAATGCAGATCAAGAAGAGGTTTATAAAGAAATTCAAAATAAATGGAACGTAACTCAAATTAAAAATTTACGTAGTAATTTGAAAAGAATGCAAAAGAATAAAGTTGATTTTGATGTCGTTTGTAATAATGGATTGACAGCGAGAGATCAATTGAAAGAAATCATAGATGCTGGACTTATTTATGAATCTGAAATTCCAAACATTGCAATAGATAAGAAAAACGCAACGAGCCCTTGTGTCACAATGAATGGAAGTATTGATATTCCTCTTCTTTGTAATATGGATGATGTCATGACAAATCTTCACAATTCAATTCTACGCAATAAAAGGATAGCTTCGAGAAAAAAGACCGATGGTAAATTAACTCTTACAAGTAATGTGACAAGCGATCATTGTTCATTAACCTTTTTTGAAACATACAAAAGAAAAGAAGGTCAAATAGGTCGAGAGAGTTTAGAAGTTGTTATTGATAATGATTCTACAAACAAAACGTTTAAGTTAAGCGGAAATGATAAAGAAGCTTTCCTAAAGAAATTAGAAAAGCTTCTTAAAAAATAATTATTCTCCAGATTTACCGTAGTTTGGAAGGACTCTAGCACTAGGGTCCTCCACATCACAGTTTTCCCATTCTTTATTTGGAAGCCAAAAATCTTTGATAAGATCACTTTTACCCTCGAAATGTCTTTCAAATATTTCACGGTACATCAGTGCTTCCTTTGTTTTTGGGCAAGCATGTGGATACTTTTCTTTTGCTTTTAAAAGATCCTGCTCAGAATAGAGAGCTTCTGCATGCGCCTTGAGATAATCAACGACAGCGTGTCCTTGAGCGTCTGAAAAGGCCGCTTTTTCACGATAGAGAATATCGTGAGGAAGATAATCTCCTTGTTCAAAGGCCTTTCTTAGAAGATGCTTTCCAACTCCTGTGGAATTCATTTTAAGTTTTGGATCGATTTTCATAACAAAGTCGACAAAGTCTTTGTCGCTAAAAGGGACTCTTGCTTCAAGAGAGTTTGAGCTGATACAACGGTCAGCTCTAAGAACATCGTAGATATAAAGTTCATCTATTCTTTTCTTTGCCTCTTTTTGAAATTCCTCTGGACTTGGAGCAAAGTCAGTATACTTATAACCAAAGAGTTCATCAGAAACTTCGCCAGTAAAAAGAACTTTGATATCCGTTTCTTTTTTTATGAATTCACAAACAAGGTTCATTCCCATTGAAGCTCTAATCGTTGTAATGTCATATGTTTCAAGGCGATAGATGAGATCATCTAATGTTCTGAAGATATCTTCTTTTTTAAAGAGAACTTCTGTGTGATCAGCTCCAAGATAATCTGCGACAATCTTCGCATACTTAGTATCGATAGGACCTTCTTCGATTCCAACGGCAAATGTTTTAATTGGTTTTTTACTTTCTTTAGCCGCAATAGCACATACTAAGCTTGAATCGAGTCCACCACTTAATAAGAAACCAATAGGTGCATCTGCTTCTAGTCTCTTTAATACACCTTGAGATAGCTTTTCTTTAATACCCTGAAGGGCCTTTTGCTCATCTTCAATATAATCAGATTTAGAAACTGTCGTTAAGTCGATGAAGCGATGAAACTCTTGACCATCGTAGTAATGTCCAGGAGGGAAAGGGGATATTTCTTTACAGTGGGAAAGAAGGGCCTTAACTTCACTGGCAAAGAGAAGTTGATCTGAGTCCTTGTGCTTTCCATAGAACATCGGTCTTATTCCCATATGGTCCCTTGCCGCTAGAAAAATTTCTTTTTTTCGATCATAAATGACAAAGGCAAATTCTCCATCGAGAACTTTAGCCGTTTTTTCTATTCCAAGAGTTTCAATAAGAGGAAGGATTACTTCACAGTCACTTTTCGATAGAAAGGAATAGGTATCTTCAAAGTCACTGCGAATTACTTGATGGTTATATATTTCGCCATTACAAACAAGAGTAAAGTGTTCTGATTGAAAAGGCTGATCCCCTTTAGAAGTCGGGTCCATGATCGCAAGTCTTTGAAAGCCAATGAAAGCTCCTCCATCAAAGATTGCCTTTGTATCATCTGGTCCGCGATAAAAGATTTTCTCGAGAGATGCTCTCAGTTCTCTCTCTTCTTTTTGATCAACAATTCCTGTTAGAAATCCACACATAAATCCTCCTTGGATTGGCGAATTGTTATTAATTTACGGCTTTTTCTGAGTAACTTTCAATAGGTAAGGGGTTTTGCTTGTGATTTATTTAAAAAGGAGGCTCTTTTTATGGTATATTATCAAAATAGGAGGCTGAAAATGGCTCAGAAATATGAAATTGATACTCTTGATTACCGTATTTTGACGATCCTCCAAGAGGATGCTCGTAGGCCTTTTTTGGAGATTGCTCGCAAGTGCTCAGTATCTGGTGGAACAATTCATCAACGTGTAGAGAAATTAAAAGAGATGGGGATACTGAAAGGTTCTAAGGCGCTTATTGATTATAAGAAATTAGGGCATAAAGTAACTGTTCTTTTGGGGATTCATCTTCAATCTGCAAAAGATGTTTCCAAGGTCATTAAAAAATTAGAGAAATTACCTGAGGTTGTAGAAGTACACTATACGACGGGAAACTACGCTCTCTTTACAAAGATCGTCGTTATGAATATTGATCACTTTCACAAATTTCTCGTTTCAAAACTACAAGTGATCTCTGAAGTCGAATCGACAGAATCTTTTATATGCCTTGATACGCCCATTGATCGAGAACTACAACTTAGGCCCTAGAGTTTTTCAACACGCTTAAGCGCCTCTTTAAGAGTATCGATTGTCAGTGGCTTTGGGATAAAGTCATTCATACCTGAGTCAATACAACGTTTTTTATCTTCTTCTTGGGTACTGGCCGTAAGAGCAATAATCCAAGGTTGTTTGATAGAAGATTCTTCTTTTCTAATTTCAACAGTTGCTTCATAACCATCAAGAATAGGCATGTGACCATCCATAAAAATAATATCGTATGATTTATCAACTTGAGCTTCATAGGCTTCTTGACCATTATCGACAACGTCTGGTTGATAGCCTAGCTTTTGTAGAAATTTACGAGCAACAATTTGATTTACTTTATTGTCATCAGCAATGAGAATTTTGTATTCCTTTTTCTCAAAAACTTCCTGCGGTTTTTCTTTTTCAATTGCAGATTCTTCCTCTTCTTCTGTTGTGGTACTAGAATCTTCAATGGCCTCCAGGGTAAAGAAGAAAGTAGAGCCTTCTCCCTCTTTACTTTCAGCCCAGATATTTCCATTGAGCATTTCAACGATTCCCTTACAAATTGTAAGGCCTAGCCCTGTACCACCGAATCTTCTCGTTGTTGATGTATCGGCCTGAGTAAAAGGGGAAAAAAGATGATTGATACTATCTGCATCGATTCCAATTCCACTGTCTTTGACTGCAAATTGAAATGTGAATTTCTGATCAATTGTTTTAATCGCCTTAACATGAATTTCTATCGTTCCATTTTTTGTAAATTTGATAGCATTACTTAAAAGGTTTAAAAGAATTTGTTTTAAACGAATTGGGTCTGTCACAATACGTTGCGGGCAATTGTCATCAAAAATCAGATCAATTTTCGTATTATTTTCTTTTGCTTTGGAATAAAGAAGAGATATAGGTTCTTGAACCACATCGTAGAGATCGATTCCAATACTTTCAAGATGTAGTTTGTGCGCTTCCATTTTAGAAAAGTCGAGTATGTCGTTGATGATTTGCAATAAAGATAGCCCACTACTTTTCATTGTCGCGAGATTCTTCTTTCCTTCTTCAGATAAATTTTCTTCTTCAAGGAGAGTCAGCATTCCGAGTACACCGTTTAGTGGTGTTCTAATTTCGTGACTCATTGTTGCTAAAAATCGTGACTTTGTCTCTGTCGCCTCGGCCATTTTTTGTCTTTGATCAACAAGCTCAGTGATATCCATGCGTATACTAATGAATTTTAAGATTTCACCTTTGTCGTCTTTAATTGGAAGAATAATTGAGTCGACCCAGTAGAAAGATCCATCTTTTGCTTTGTTACGAATGACCCCTTCCCAAGGATCTCCAGCAAGGATTGTCTCCCACATTTGTTTAAAGTAAGCTTCATCATGATAATTGGAATTGATAATTTTATGAGTTCTACCAATTAGTTCTTCTCTCTCATATCCAGTCAGTTTACAGAATTTATCATTGACATAAGTAATGATTCCTCTTGTATCTGTTTCAGAAACACTCGCCTTTGAATCGAGCGCAAGTTTTTGTGAGTTTAGAAGAATATTTTGTTGTCCAATCTCTTTTGACATATGAAGAAGAGTTCTAGAAAGTTCTGCAACTTCGTCTTGGCCCTCTATTTTTAAAAGGTCTTCTTCACTAATTGAAAAGTCTTTATCTTGATCAAAACGCGATGTAATGGTCTTTAAGTAGCGAAGAGGTACTAGTTGTTTATTGATATAAATAAAAGAAAGTAAGGTTGCAGCTAAAACAATTAAAAAGAGAATTAAGGCTTCATTTAGTAGTCCTGAACGAACTGCTCCAGTGATTACATCAATATCAGAAATAAGAGCAACTCCAAGGTAGTCATTGGGATTGAGTTCATTATAGTGAATCTTCGAGGCGATAATGAGACGCTCTTTATCAGTTAGAGAGACTGTTTTTGTCATTTCACTAACGGTTTCACTCTTAAAGAATTTTGGTAGACTTTTATGTACGATATCTGCTTTTGTAAATTTCCCGTTTGCATCAATGGCATTAAAGTAGCGATTTGAGTGCAGGAGGATATTGTTATTTGAATCAGTAACAAAGTACTCAGT
This sequence comes from Halobacteriovorax sp. GB3, assembly GCF_028649655.1. Lineage (NCBI taxonomy): Bacteria > Pseudomonadati > Bdellovibrionota > Bacteriovoracia > Bacteriovoracales > Halobacteriovoraceae > Halobacteriovorax > Halobacteriovorax sp. GB3. Next base: position 26,042 of record NZ_JAQSLN010000004.1, on the reverse strand, counting down.
ATTTTCAGCAACGACTTCAGAGATGTCTCTAAAAATTCCTGTGTAGTCCATGTTAATGATGATAAAGCCAAAGGGAGTATCGAATTTTTCGTAGATGGGAACGGCTGCTCGTAAAACGAGAGTATAAGGAATTTGAACTTTTCCATATTCTCTATTGAGAGAAAAAGGTGACAGATAAACTTGATTCTCTGTGAGTTTAAAAACTTCTTGATAATAATCTTCATTTTTCTTCTCTTGAAGATTTACCTCTTTTGTTCTTTCAATGCGAGAACCAATTCTTTCGACTCTAAGCATCTCTTTACCATTGTCGCTGTGACTAATGTAGCGAATTTGGAGGTAGTGAGATTTGGCAATGAGCATTTCTTTGAAAATTGTTTCCAGTCGATCTTTCCACTGGCCTTCAGAAGATTTTCCTTTCTCATCAAAACCTTTGTTTTTCTTGGCACGAAGAATTCCTTGAATAGGAGGTGTTGCAGAAAGAAAAAGAGCATCGTTTCTTAGTTCTGAAATTCGGCTATTCACATTGTTTGAAATGATACTCGCTTGAGATTCATTTTCTTTGATTTGCTTTTGAGTAAGAATCTTCTTGTTGTTATAGAGATTAACGGTCGCTAAGATTGTCATCGAAGCAATGAGAATCATTAAAATATGGCTTACTAATCTGTGGGATAAGTTTTTCATAATTTCTATCTTTTTTTGAAGTTCTCATACCTTATCGATGATTTCTTTGATTATTCGAGTCTTTTTACAAAATTTATATTTCGTTTATTTTCTATAAATTCCAGTAGTTTAGGTGTTGTTATTCTTCCATATTTTCACAATATTTCCTCTCTATGATGGAGTTATGAAAGAAATAATCCTTCTTATCCTCTATTCTTACCCTCTAATCTCTTTTGGTGGAGTTGAAATTTATGACGAATACAAGAGAGGGATTTGTGAAGTTTACAATCCAAATACAAATTCCATTGAAACAAGAGTCGCGCATCATTCGGGAGTTGCTGGAGTTTATAATCCAAAAAAGAAGATCGTTGAGTGGAAAGAGATGTATAAACATGGGGTGGCCGGTGTTTTTAATCCTCACTCTGGAAAAGTCGAGTGGCGATTTTACTATAAGCATGGTGCCTTCGGAATTTATAATCCCGATACAAAGAAAATTGAATGGAGACGAGCACCAAAGCGAGGAATTTTTGGCGTCTACCATCCTCTGAAAAAAGAAATCATCTGGAAAGAAGAGTACAAACAAGGAATCGTTGGTTATTACGATGAAAATTTAGAAGAGATTGTCTGGAAGAGCTTCTACAAAAGAGGGGCTAGCCTTGTTGAAAAAGGGCTCACAACTTTTCATTCTCGCTGTAGCTACTATGGTGGTGAGTAGCTACTCTTTATAGGTCGCCCAGAAAAAACCTCGAATCTGACCTATTTTGTATCCTGTTGCTTTATCGTTGGGATAGAGCTTCTTAATTTTATGTTGAATTGGTGTAGATATATTTTCTCCATGACATGTGAGGCATAGGGGAGCTGTGACAATAGGTTTTATAAGGCCCTTTGTCTTACTATCTATTTGTACAACGAGATAGGGTGATTTTATTTTCTTGATATGAAAGTCCTCCATATAAGAGATCATCCAATCTTTTGGTTTATTATCAGGATTTCTGTTTTTAAAACTGACTCGTCCAATTTTGAGATCTTTTGTTGAGAGTTCACTACTTATTTTTGGAGCTTGAATATGACAGGTCTCAATCGCATTGACAGGAGATTTTCTCATTGAGGATTTGAGTTCTTTTTTTAGTTGTGAGCCTAGAGATTGAATTGTTTGGAGTACTTCTTTCTCACTAGAGAATGTACTTAGTGGCAACAACGAGAATGTTAAAAGAATCATTAATTTCACAAAATACTCCTGATTAATTTACATACCTATTATAAGGGAAACTCTATAGATTTACTTTGATGTAGATCAAATTAATTAGAAATTTACTCCGCCATTTTAAATAGGTGAATTTCTTTGTTAGGGTAGATGTATGGAAATTAAAATTTTAGACTACATTTACCCACTCTCGATAACGTTTACTTTTTTTCTGATCTACTTTCTTGCAATTTCTAAAATCAAGAGAATTGAAAGAAAGAGAATGAAAACTATTGATCGTAAGAATATTGAAGATGCTGTTGAAACAGATTCTCCAGTTGATGATCAAGAGCAATATATTAAAGACATCGGTCAAGAATCAGCAGAGACACGATTTACATTTTTGAAGAATGCTCTACCGGTCATTCTTATTATGATGTGGGCGATTTTTATTTCTGTGCCTTTTCTTGGAAAAGTTCCGACAGTTTATGTTTCTATCTTTACAGCAATTATCTCAGTTCTTGTGGGTATTGCCTTAAGACCATTTTTAGAAAACCTCTTTGCTGGGGTTGTTATTACGTTCTTTAAATCGATTCGCGTTGGAGATACTGTTATTATCGATGATGAGTATGGATTAATTGAAGAAGTCACTTTAACTTACTCTGTCTTAAAGCGTTGGGACTGGAATAGAATCGTCATTCCAAATTCAAAAATGCTTCAAAAAGAGATTAAAAACTTAACTCTTTCCGATCGATTTATCTGGGCCCATGTGGAGTTCTTTATTCATCCTAGAACCGATATCGATCATATTAAAAAAATTGCTATTCAGGCCGCAAAGAAGTCACCCTACTTTAATAAAACAGAAGAACCTTCATTTTGGGTAATGGATCTGCATAAAGACTCTGTTCGATGTTGGATTGCTGCATGGGCAAATTCACCTTCTGATGCCTGGGAGTTGAAATCAGATATTCGTTACAGTTTAACAAAAGAATTGGCCGGAACTGGAATTTACTTTCATTCGAATTACTATGAGAAGGTGGGCGATGATTTAGCCGTGCCTTTTATAAAAGAGGGTTAAAGCTTATTTCCTTTACAGGAATAACTGTCTTAATATTGTACTTTTTTGAAAGTTCATCACTAACTTCAACCAGTTGGTAGCGGCCAAATTGGTTGGTATTAAACAGCACATAATTACTAGTTATAGTTAGATGATCGGAGGGGATAATTCCTATGTGGGAAGCACCTTGATTCATTTGAGTGTGATAGATTATGGCCAATCTCGAACGTGCAATTGTTCTTGGTATTTTAACTTTTACGCTCATTATTGGTAAAACTGTGATTTTTTGAATATTTCCTTTAGGAGCAATTGAAAAAGCTTGAGAGAGGGATTTGAGTTGAAACTTCTCACGAAAGTAGTTATTCACGATTTTAAAAAAGTTTTTATTAACTTCTCCCACCTGAACTTCATTAGTAGAATAGTTAAGCTTGTTACTTAATTTAACAATGATCTCTTCATTGAAGTCAGTTTTGTAATGCACATTCTTTGTTTGATCAAAGGTACAAGAACTAACAATAAATAGAAAGATTAGACCTATAAACTTCAAGTAAACTCCTAAATTTGTTTATAGTCTTAATTATATAAAAGAATTGAATGTGGAATGTGCCGAGTGTCCCAAATAATTGTGCTCTATGTTTTTACATGATTTCAGAGGTTTCTAAGCCAATCTGACCATAAGTGATCAGAACCCTGCTTAGACAGAAAGAGGTCGGAATGTATCTTTTTTTGTGCTTGTTTGGGAAGGATGCCAAAGTAGTTTTTGAAAGCTCTTGTAAAGCTTGATTCACTATTAAATCCACATTCAAATGATACTTGGGAAATACTTAATGAGTTACTGGCATTAGAGAGTAGGCGATAGCTCTTTCGCATTCTTCGCTCCTGAATGTAATTTCTAATACCACCTGAATTTTTAGGAAATAGTCGATAAATAGTTGTTCGTGGAAGACTTAGAAAGTGACAAATAGACTCAACCTTTAAATGAGGATCATGAAGGTTCTCTTCAATATAATTTTTAATTCTAAAGACATAAGCATTTTCGTTTTCTTCAATGGCCTTGCCTTGTTCGCTATTGTATTTGAAACTCATGGCCGAAACAGCAAGGTCAATAGATGGTGAGACAATTAAATGAGCATGATGAGAATCAATTTTATCGACAGAAGCATGAAGCGTTCTAATATGCGTATAGAGAAGCATAGCGAATGGATTCTCCTGAGTATTGAGAATCATCCCATGAACATGATCGAGGTTTAATTTCTTATTTAAAAGAAGTCTTCGCGGGATAATAAGAGAGAGATTGTGAAAGAAGCTATTTTTTGCAACCCATGGTCGCGTAGAGTCCATTACAATAAGGTTTTTCGAAGTACAGGCTTCATAGGTCTTTTCTTCTAAGGGATTTGTACTACCTTCAAGAAAGAGTTGAATTTGAATATGATCAAGGCCATCTTGAGCGATCTTACTATTTGAGCGGGTAAAAAGCTGCTCATAGGTTTTACAGTCAATTAGCATCAACTCGCCAAGAAGATAGCCCTTGATAACGGCCTCGAATTGGTCTTTTTTGACAGAATAATCTTGAGTCTCATAAACGACACTAATACTTTCGCGATAAGCTTCAATCTTTTCTTCTTTAGAAAAGTTGACGGTGTTGAATTCTGTACTCAATATTTTAGTCATTTGTCCATTTTAATTAATTAAATAGGCATTCTTGAAGAAGCTTTTGTGCTTAAAACCTTAAATTGAGAAAAATTGTAGTTAGTAGAACTAACTATTTGAACATTGGTATTCGTATTTTACGAATACCAATGATTTTGGCCTTAACAAATACGTTGGAGTGATAGAAGATGGCACGTTAAGGAGGATATTTATGTCTAATACTGTAACAGTAAAAATTGAAATTAAAGAGGGTATGACAGCTGAGCGATCATTGAAAAAGTTCAAAAGACTTTGTGAGAGTTACGGGGTTTCAAAAGAGTATAAAAAGAGAAAAAGTTACTCGAAGCCTTCAATATTAAAAAAAGAAAAACGTGAAGCCGCTGAAAAACGACGCTTAAAATTGATCAGAAAATCTTCTGGAAGACGATCTAAAATTTAATCATCTATGCCCCACTAGTTTTAATAGCGGGGCAAAACAGTCATTTAATATTTAAGCTTTCCTTAACTTTTCAGTTGTCCAATTTTTATAAGAAGATTTTTCACTCTAAAAAAACAAGTAAAATTTCTTGATAATGGAAATAGGATTTGTTTTGAAAAAAGTAGGGAAGTTTATGAGCCAGTTATTAAATACTAACAATATTAATTCTGAAAATGAAATTAACGGTCTTTTAAAAGCTCTTGATAGAGTGCAGGCCATTATTGAATTTGATTTAGAAGGTAATATCATTACTGCTAATGATAATTTCTTAAGTGCCATGGGTTATGAATTAAGTGAAGTACAAGGAAAGCATCACAAGATTTTTTGTGATCCCCAATATGCCCAGTCTCTCGAGTATAAGAACTTTTGGAAACGTTTAGGGGAAGGTGAATTTAACACAGGTGAGTTTGAGCGCTTTAATAAGAAAGGTGAATCTATTTGGATTAATGCTTCATATAACCCTATTTTTGACATTAGTGGAAAAGTTGAAAAAGTGGTTAAATTTGCAACAGATGTAACTGAAGAGAAACTAAGAACCGCAGAGTTTGAAGGAATGATCAATGCGATCAGTAAATCTCAGGCAGTTATTGAATTTGATTTAAAGGGAAACATTCTCACAGCGAATGAGAATTTCTTAAAGGCCATGGGCTATAAATTAGATGAGATCATTGGGAAGCACCACGCAATTTTCTGTGATCCAGAATACACAAAGACAAGTGAATACCAAGCGTTTTGGCAGAAGTTAGGACGTGGTGAATTCGATGCCGGTGATTATAAGAGAGTTGGAAAAAATGGTAACGAAATTTGGATACATGCTTCATACAATCCGATTTACGACATGTCTGGAAGCCCTTTTAAAGTTGTAAAGTTTGCAACAGACATCACTGAACAAAAAATTAGAAATGCTGATTTTAAAGGTCAACTTGAGGCCATCGATAAATCACAGGCCGTAATCGAGTTTAATCTCGATGGAACTATTATTCATGCTAATTCAAATTTTCTAGGGGCCATTGGTTATACGCTTGCAGAAATTAAAGGTAAGCATCATAGAATGTTCTGTGATCCTGAATATGCAAATTCTGCTGATTATATGAATTTTTGGAAAAAGCTCGGGCAAGGTGAGTTCGATGCTGGAGAATATAAAAGAATTGGAAAAAACGGAAAAGAAATTTGGATTAATGCCTCTTACAATCCTATTTTAGATGTAAATGGAAATGTTTATAAAGTTGTTAAATATGCGACTGATTTAACTAAAGAAAAGGAAGCCTATAATAATTTAGTCAATAGCTTTGCTGATGCCGTTGAGAAAATTAGTTCTTCATCGACAGAAATAACTAATACCGCAAATGAAATGTCGAGCGATGCTTCAAAGACTTTAGAAATATCTAAAGTTGCTGCAAGGAACTCATCAGATGTTTCAAATGGTGTGCAAAATGTAAGTGCTTCCACTGAAGAGTTAAGTGCTTCTATTCAAGAGTTAACAAAGTCTTCTTTTGAGGCCTCTCAATTCTCAACTGAAGCAACTCAAAAGACACAAGAAGCTGGAGATATTATTAATGAGCTTGGAGATGCCTCAGAGGATATTGGAGCTGTTATCAAAGTTATTAGTGAAATCGCTCAACAGACAAACCTCTTGGCCTTAAATGCTACGATTGAAGCTGCAAGAGCTGGTGAATCTGGAAAAGGTTTTGCTGTTGTTGCTAGTGAAGTTAAAGAACTTGCAAAGCAAACGGCCCATGCAACGGAGAGTATTTCTCAAAAGATTGGTAATGTCCAAGAGAAGACAAAATCTGTCGTTGTTGGAGTCGAAGAAGTTAAAACAATTATTGAAAAACTTAATGCAATTGCTGGGACGACGGCATCTGCTGTTGAAGAACAATCAGCAACGACAAAAGAAGTAAGTAAGATTCTCTTTGATTCGAATTCTGGGGTCAAAAAGATCTCTGATATCCTTACAGAAGTTGAGCATTCTGCTGATAAAAGTGCAGATGGTGCTAAGGGGATGTTAAATCTCGCTGAGAATTTAAATGATCTCTCTATTGATCTAAAAATGCTTGTTGATAATGCTAGATTAAAATAATTAAGGTGGCCTTCTTATTTAGAGGGCCTCTTTTCTTCTTCACTATAACTCCAGCCTGAAAGATACTTTAATTTTCCAAGCTGATAATCTTCAATAACTTTATTCGAATCGATTTCTTTTCTTTTTTTTGCTTGTGTTCCACGGCCAATCATAACGAATAGTATTGAAAGGAAAGTTCTTCTTGTTTTCATGATAAATTCCTAAGATAGTTTGAAAGCCTTATTGAAAGGGCGAGTAGAGTCATTGTTGGATTCGAATATCCAGAGTATGGATACACAGATGAGCTAAGAATATATAGATTCTCATAGTCGAAGCTCCTCAAGTTTTTATCGACGACACCTTCTTTTTTACTTTTACCCAATCTTGTTGTTCCCATATGGTGATGGGCCTCCCATAGAATGGAACGATTATAATCTGATGGTAGTTCTTGGCGCAATTTTCCAATTTTGTTTAAATTTAAATGAGTATCAACATGCTTTAATATAAAAGGAATAGATGAAAAGTCATTTTCAGAAATTTTCCAGTTTAGGTTGATTTTATTTAATGAAAATTTGTCTTTTAGCTTTGAGAGCGTGATTGATGATTCCTGAACTGGTGTCATTTCAAGAAAGAGAAGTGCATCATAGAGCTTGCCTTCTTTCGCTTTATTTGTGGGAGCTTCTTTTTGATTAGAAGAAAGATTATCAATATAAATACTGAAGTTCAGCAATTGATTATCGATCATTATTTTTTCTTTGAGCGAAAAACCTCTTTTAAAGCTCTCCGATAGAAGAGGCTTTTTCGTAAAATCATTATATAAATAGAGTGATTTCTCTAAGGGGATAATGAGATGCTCATGAAAGTATTTTCCTAAATGGGTGTTTGAAATATTGTGTTCTTTGTTCCAATTGAGAAGAATTCGAGTTGATTCGATACCACCTGCTGCAAGTACGATATGCTTTGCTTTAATCTGATAGGTACTAGATCCATTTGTTACATCAATAGAAGTAATAGTCTTCTTAGTTATTGAGCAATTTGTTATGGCCGTATTTAGATAGAGATCAATTCCCTTTTCTTTTGCTAAGTCTTTCAGAAAAACTTCTTTAAAGTTTGCTCTCTTTGTAATTTCTAGAGTTGTATCTCTCAGTGAAGTCGTGTTGAAAATTTTATCAAATGGTTTGCGATCACTTAAGCCTAACAGAGGGGAAACAGCACTATAATAGGGATCAAGATCCTTCTTTGAAATAGGCCAATGGCCTTTAAAATCAATTGAATCGAGGGGTTTTACCCATCCATCCCATATCGTAGAGGTCCCGCCCATTGTTCTCATTCTTGAACGAGAGAGGTATTTATCTGCCACTTTTACAAGTTCATTATTGGATTTGCATTCAAAGTGATGTGGCTTATAAAAGTCTTGTGAGCTGTCGGAGAAGTTGAGATCTCCTGCTTCAAGCAGTAGTACATTTAGAGATGATCTTCGTGATATATCAAGGGCAAGAGTTATTCCACTTGGACCAGCACCAATAATACAAAGATCATATTGTTTTTCTGTGATCGATTTATCAAGCTTATTGAATATCATTTCTTTTTCCAATACATCTTACATATTGTGAGATCTGACGATCACTACCATCGAATACCCCAAATTTACCATCGTAGAGCCAAACACTATTTCTATAGTCTGATCCAGAAGTTGTAGACCACATTTTATAATCAATGCGTGGAAGTACTTTTCTGATTCCGTGTGTTTCTGCAATCATCCAATCGATTCGAGAAGGAACTTTCCATTGAACCCGTTCATTTTCGAGATAGCCTTTAAAGGCATATCTTTCATTCGAATCATGAGCTTCATCTGATTGTTTATATTGGTAGGGAGTCACCTTTGTTAGCTCTTTATGGTCATGACAAACTGAAATAGGATTTTTTGGTTGGAGAGCAATACCCACTTTGTAGGGGGTCTCATTGTCCCTATAGCCAGGCTCCGCTATAAACTGAGTCTCTAGGATTGATTGATCTTTATTTTTCGCATAACCAGTTGCTCGATACCAATTATATTTTTTATCTGTTCTGTCGCTCCAAAGTAGATTGGTCGCTGTATCGATCCAGACTTCGTATTGCTGGTTTGCTTTAATGACACTAACTAATTTCCATGTGATTTTTAGTTTCTGACTTTCAAAGTGAGAGAGCTTTTTGTTCGAAGTCGCACAATCTTTTATTCTTTGATCAATTGTCCCATTCAAACCACAGGCTTTTATTCTATCTCTGCTACCATTTTCTAAATTGTGAATTGTTTCAAAATATCCTTCTTTTTCTTTTGGACTATTTGTAAACTCACATTGCCATTGATGATTCCAAAGGCATGACTTAAATCGATCATCAGATTGTATGAAATTAGATGCCAGAGGATCTGTATAATTTTCAAAGGATGTGTATGGGTGAGTGGTATTTTTTGTAGAAGTTGAACAAGAGATTAAAAGAGTGAGAGGAAGAGTTGTTAATGAACTCTTAGTTGTTTTTGGTAAGAATTTCTTCAACCAGGATTTCTGTATATTTTTCATTTCTATTAACATCTAAGACTTTAAAGTTAGTAAAGCTTGTAAGTAGAAATTCATACTCTTCTTTATGAATTGAAATAGGCCATACTTCTTTGGCGTTGTATGCCTTAATGATAAAGTGTACGTTTTCTACAAAGTATAGATTATGAAAAGCCGAGGTACTTGTAAAACCTTTCCATAAAAAAGTTTTTCCTTTTTTATATTGTGCTAGAAGTGACTTTGAAAGTCTTGTTCCCCTGTTGAGAAGTCGTCGTGATGAGGGAAGTTTGCTTAAAGCACTTTTAAGGAGGTCATATCTTTTTTTCTCTATTTGGTTCATTTTCAAGTCATTCCACAGAACCTTGTTGATATACATGCCATCTGGGTCAATATATCTTTCGAGAGCATGAAATTCAGAGGGAGTAATTGTGCTCTTAATAACTTCTTTCTTGGAGGCACTTTTTGAGAAGTCTCTTTTTGTATTTTGAAGACAAAATTTAGCTGTTTTAAAATTTCTTATCTCTTGAAATTCGCAAGTACTGCTATAAGAGTTATCTGTGAAGAAAAGGGCTATTAAGAAGAAAAAGAACATAATTATAGATTAATCATTTTTTAAAGTTAATCAAAAGGTTTTATGTCCAAAGTTGTTGAATTTATTGAATAATGTTTAAGAAGTTTTTAAATGTTTTCTTTTTTTTATGAGTGCAAAGAAAAGGCCTACAAGAAGTAGACCTTTTTTATATAAAAATTAGTTGCAAGAGTCTTCTAGTTCTTGAAGCCCTTTTTGAAGAGTTTCAAGCTCTTTCTTTGTCACATCACCCATACCCATATCGTACATCTGCTCCTTTAGAGCGAGATTTTCTTTTTTGAGTGCTAGTCTTGTTGCACAAAGAACTCGTCTTCCTGTTAATACTTCATCTAAACTACAGTCAAGCGCCGCTGCAATATCTTGTGGACTGGCAAGACCAACTTTAAACTCGGCCAATTTAAGATCAACACTTTCGCATTTTCCAGATAGCCTTTCTTTCGTCTGATTCACTAGTCGATCAACAGTTTGATACATGCTCGCAGATGAAAGACTTGCACTAAGAAGTAGAATTGTTGTCATTAATGTTTTCATATATTGAACTCCTTTTTGAATCGTGAATTGATTACCCACCTTTCATATCACATTGTTAAATAATTTTAGAGTGAGTGGGTTAAAAATACATGAAATTGCTATAGTGAAGTTAATCCTAAGAGGATCGCATCATCTGGAAAAATATTTTGAAGCGAATTAACGAGAGCTTTAAGATCGGGTTGCTCTGATAGAATTCTTTGTAATTCTCTAAATTCTGAAACAGAGGCCTTACCAATGATAAGATCAATGACAAGCAACTGCTCTGATGAGAGGAGTTGGTGTTTTACTAGTCCTTCTTTTAAAAGACTAGCTTGCCCTTGTGAGTTTTGCTTATAGGCCATTATAGGGATTGAGATGAGTTTCAATTTTATAGAGTGATCTTCTACTAAGGATGGGTTTCTTAGAATTGAATTTATAACAATCTCATATCTATTAAAGTCGAGAAGTTTTGAAAAGATATATGAGATTGTATTTAAGTCTTCAAAGCGAAGAAAAAGATCAATGTCATTTAAATTAAGTAAGTCGTAGTCGATGTAGTCAAAATAGGGATCTTTATAATCGAGAGTCAAATCGATAAAGACACCATTGTAGCGTATAATGATATTGTATTTCATCGTCGTTTTATTGATACCGGGGCAAGAAAATGACAAATCATCGATAAAATCTTCAGGCTTTTCGCTCAATTTGAGCATTTTACTAAAGAGGTTCTCAGGGCCCAATTCTACAGTAATAGTATTCGTTTCTTTACCATTCGTTAGTAAGCATTTGAATTCACTTCCAAAGCATTGGAGCGAAATAAGAGAAATAAATAAGAACTGTAAAAGCTTGTGATTCATTGCGTAAAATGTAGCAGTTTTGACTACTTTTTGAATGCTCAGTGTAGAAAATACAATCGTAACAATTCGATTTTTTGACGATGCTAGAATTTCGTCATGAGAAATTTATTTATAGCAAGTACAGTAGCATTTTTAGCAAGTTTCAGCACATATGGCGCTAATCAAGAGCATCTTGATAATGAACTTTCAAAGGCCGTGATGCAATGTCAGCCAGAGCTTGTTCAGTCTCTTATCGATCAAGGGGCCAACATCAATACATATGTAACAAAAGATGGCTTTAAGTCAGCAAACTTTGGATATGCCAAGAATGCCTCTCTCTTGAAGGTTATCCAATACACTAATTGTGGTCCAAGACTAAATCAAGGTTCAGACTATGCTAAATGGTATGCTTTGGTGGTTGAGAAAGCATCGCAAACACTAGAAGTTCTATTAAAGAATGGAGCTAATCCAAATGAAATGACTGCAAATGATGATTTCTTTCGAGATCAAACAATCGAGCAAGTGCCAACAGCTGCAATCGGTTTTGTCACAGACTTTGGCCAAATTGCTAAAGGAAAGTATTTAAAGATTCTAATTAAGTACGGACTTGATAAAGACATAAGAGACAGTAAAGGGAATACATTAAATCAGCTACTGATAAAGGGTTGGAATAACGATTATCAATTTTTTCGAATTCTCGTTGATAATGGATTTTCCTCGAAGTCAGAAGATAATAGCACTGAACGTTTTTATCCCGCATCAAGATCATCTCTTCTGGAAATGGAGACCATTTTCTCTGATTATAGTGAAGGGAGATTTACCTACGAAAACTCAAATTTTACCTCTCATCACTATGATAATTTGTTAGTCAGATTCACAAATGATTTGGGTTGGGCACCTGGAAATTATAATAGTGAAGAGTATAAGAAGAGAGTCGATTATACCTTTAAAAATCTGGTTCAAATGATTGGTTTTAAAGTGAATGAAGTCGGTTCTAAAGAAGGAATTCATCCTCTTGTTTTTATGATGAGAAACATCTGTCCTGTTACAAAATATGATCAAGGAATCTACTTTGATTTAGGAGAACTTGGTGTAAAGGATGAGAATAAAATAAAGTATCTCTATCGAAGCTTTTTAAATTATATCAAAACTGACTCCCATATCAATTTTGAATACGTTGATAAAAATAACGTAAACCTCTTGTCCTATTCTCTGCTGAGTTGTCCGAATGAAGTATCACAAATCATAAAGACTAAAATTTCGACTTTACCGAGTAGAGAAGATGTTTTGATCGCCCATTCTCTATTGAAGAATATTGATGAGTTTAGAATTAAGTACATTCCATTTAATAATGATCATCGAAATGTTGAGTTTCTAAAATCTAAAAATATTGAATTTGATTTGAGTTCAGAATTTTCTGATGCGGCTTTTGATAATCGTTTAATTGAAGGCGCTAGAAAAAATTGGGAATCTTTAAATAATTATGGACTCGGATATACACAACAACTTTTTAATTTCAATGCTGATGTAAAACATAAGATAAGGCAATATACAAAGAGTAGGAAAAAAGTTGTAAAGCTTAAAAATGGTCTTAAATATCGTTTTAATTTTCAACAAAGACCAAGACTTGTGGAAGTTAGAGCAATTGGTAATTTATATACTTCACGAGGTTTAAATATCAATGAAACAGTGAAGTCAATCGATATTCATGTTGTTGGTAAGAACTTAAATTATAAAGTTTATGGGAGTTTTAACCATACTGGTAGTGTGCCTTTAACTGAACTAAGTGATAAAGGAAAAGGGCACGAAATCATATTTTGGGAAGTTGATCCATCTGTTTTTAGAGAGGAGATTCAAACACACAAACAACAATTTGTAATAAGAAATATTGAAGAGGAACAAATTGTTACAGCTCCACGATTAATGAAGTTTTATGCTGATTTGAGTTGGAAGCATATGAGTGTTCTACAAGATGTAAAGTGCGATTTATTCATCTGTGACTACTTAAATATAAGACGACTTAATGACAGGGATATAGCAATTAAAGTCGATGTTAAAAAGCTGTCTGCTAATAATGCAGGGATTGAATGGCTATTACATTTCCGTTCCAAAAGTTCAAAAGACCAAGTTTCATTGGTCAAAAAGACAAAGGTTTGGGGAGAGCAAGTTAAGTTTTTATTAGAGCTTATTCCTCTCAAACCCAAAGATCATCTAGAGGATGAATTAGCCGTACTATTATTTGATGAAATTTTAAAGCTCGAATTTGAAGGAAAGCTAGATCGTGAAATCGTGAGTGTCATCGAAAGACTTTCGAGAGTCGATTTTAAATTAGGCTATTCGAAGTTTTATAAAGATTTGAGACTGTATTTACTGACAAATAATATAACAAATGAATTTGCAGCGAGTATTATAAAAGATCAGCAAAAGCTTGAAAGAGTACTGCTCCTATCTCAGTCTTATAGCTTTGTTGGAATATATAAAGAAAGAATTGAAGAGCTTCTTTTAAAAGTAAATGGAGATCATCCATGAGATCTCTTTATCTATTATTTATTTTATTTGTGTTGAGCTCTTGTGGTGTCGATCGCGAAGATAATCCACATTTAGTAGAGCAAGTTGACCAACAAACTAGTGAGAGAATTGATTTTAATTTAAAGCTGAATTCAACAATCTCTTTGTGTGACGCGGTAGATGAAAATAATACCCTTAGTGAGGGTATTAATTTAAAAAATGATTATCTACTGAATCTCATATCATTACCTAAATCAATTTCTACTTTTGATTGGGCCTTGCAAGCTTCCAATCTAGAATTCTACTATTTTGAAAATGTGAAGGTTTCTAAAGAAGATGTTCGCACGTGGGCAAAAAATATTAGAAAGGCCGATCAATTGATTATGTCTAATTATACTGATGACTGCTCTATAAAAGTTAAAGATGAAGTTGATAATGGAAAGCTTGAACATTCTTTACTAAATATGGTCACTGTAAATGAGAAATTTAATCAATTTTTAATGGATTATCAGAGAGAAAATAAGAACAAAATTAAAATCCTCTATCTAAAATTTATTAACTCCCTACAAAACGATATTAAAAATAATATTGATATTGTATTTCTTTATGACTCAATTATTCAGGTCAAATCTTCAATAAGAGAAATGGCCTATCTCATAAAGAAGAATTCACTAGAGAGAACAATAGAAGAAATTGAAGACCTTGAAAAAAGCGTTGCTGAGATCAATGATAATAAGGATCTCTTGTTACTTTTTCCTCTTGAGAGTTTATTACGTAATCATCTCGAAAAATTATTGAAACTAAAAAATATAGAGGATTTATGAAAGAATTGAATACACTTCTTTTATTCACTGTATCTGCTTTGGTCTATGCCCAAACGGATATCAATGTCTCATCTAAACTAGATGTCGCAAGCTTGGATGTAACAACAGTTAAAAAAAGCTACTGCATCTTTTCAGATGGAGATAGTAGCACGTCAGTTGATTCTCTAAGCTCAAAATACAGTGGAGAATCGGGGGATTATCAGCAAGTTTATTCTGCTCATGGGAAAACTTATTTAAGAAAGAATATTCAGTGGAATAGTCAGACAAGTGAAGATAGCTTCAAGTTGTCTTTTCTCTCATCCAAATCAAAATTTTCTGACACTCAAAACTTACAGGATAGCCATTGTACATATCGTTATCGCAAGGTAAGTTTAGCAAACTCTTCAACTGTACTAAGTGGGAATGCTAGTTTTTCAGTACCGAAGGGGGTTTGGCTTATTCGTGTGAAAACGGATGATAAGTTTAGTAATAAACCTTTTTCGTACTCATTATCCCAGTCTGACTATAAAGACGATTTTCTTGAAGAAGTCGACTTCTATACCTACAGTCGTGTTACCTATTCAAATGAAATGTATTTTATTATCAATGCATCTGTTGAAAATATCGACCAATTAGTAAAATTGAACTTTAAATATGAATCTACTTCAAGTGCTGAACTAGATTTAGACTTTAATTTTAAAGTTGATTTTATATCGGCAAATGAATGTCTAAGTACGCTCGATAATAAGAAAATTTCTGATATTTTTGCAACACATGAAAAAATTGAAAAGTCTTTAGTAGGTGCTAGTTGTATGCTCAATACAGCCTATGTAAAGCACTTTCTTTCGAGTATTCATGTATATAAAATCAAAGATTTCTTTGAAGAACTTGATGCTGCAAATTTGAGAATTAAAAAGAGTATTTCTTTTAACCATCAAAATAGAGACTTTGAAAGATATCAGCTTTTTGCGAATTTATTGGATAGAATTAAATTCTATTATTCTTATGAGATTTTGAAAGAATCTTATTCGATGATGACTAATTATATCGACTATGATGGGCATCAAATAGATCAACTTCTCTATATTGATATCTTAAGACGACGAGGAGTTCTGTATCTCTTTGATGTTTTCGATTTTTTAATTAAAAAAATAGAAGAAATAGAAAACCGTACAGCCGTCACTCGCCTTGATGAAGATACAAAGAAACTTCTTAGAGTTTACTATTCAATACTATTAAAAAAAGAATCGGAGTTATTCGAACAATCTCATGAGCTAATAAGACCTCCAACGTTTCTAAGCTCATATTATCTTTCAAATATAACTTCTTCGGCCAAGATTTTTAGTTCTAAATTTGAAGCTCTTATTAGAAAAATGAACGACATAAGGACTAATGATTTTATTTTAACCTCTAGTCTAAAAAATATTGTGGAAGATCATCGAGATCTTGTGAATGCACTACGTGTCTATGACTTAGAGTACGAACGTTTTTATGATGAAGTTCCAAAATTTGATAACTATGTAGAACTAAGAGTTAATCTACTTGCAGAGCTTGAAGCTATATATCGTGTCAATATAGAGAGTATGTTACTGAACGTATCTCATTATTACCGCAAGCACTTTGAAGACTCCGATTTTAAAAGAATTGTAGTTGGAGGAAAAACCTTTGCCACAATCGATGAATTCATTAGTAGCTATGATGAATTAGTTAAGGAGCTTCGTAATGAATAAGATTTTCAAAATTTTTATTTTTATGAGTTTAATTTGTCGCTTTGCATACGCGGACGTCGAGGGACAAATCCGTAAACAAATATCTAAAATTGAAACAATTCAAAAAAAGATAGGAAATGTCATCGTTTTAAATGAGTTCTCCCGTCTAATTGATTCTCGTGTAAGTGCTCGTTTACTTCAAGATGGTCTGATTAATTCGAATCAAAATTTTAGTCAGATAGATGATCAATTCTTTGATTTTCTCTATTCTGATAAATCGGAGAGTGAAAAGTCCAAGGATCTCGTTAATTTATTAGTGGATATAAGGAATAAGAAGTCACTCTTTTTAGAATTAGGAGTTGATGTAAAGCAATCTTATAAGAATATTTTTACTTCTCTCAAAAGTAGTGATGTCTGTTCACAAGAAAAATATTATATGTTCATGACTTCATTAAACAATATTCAAGAGTTGAGTATCGATACGTCTAAACTCAAAAATGGTGTCGATTTCATGATAAGTGGAGGCATCACTTTCACAGGCTCAGAAGTGACTCAAGTGAATGTCGGAGTGGATAACATTACACCACAAGAGCGAAATGAAGCTGAAAAGCGCCATGCTATTTCTACTACTGTTTCTGCAGCGATTTTAAAATATGCTCCACCTCCTTGGAATGTCATCGGAAGTATCGCATCCTTCATTGCCATCGAAGTTGTCTGGGGAATTCTCGATATGGCCGATCAAATTAAAGAAATGAAGGCAATTGCGGAGGCTAATTCTGATCTCTTCGATACGTTGCATTTTGAAATCAATATTAAAAAGCATTATCTAAATCAATGTGAAGTCTTAAAAGAGGCCCTTTCGTATACTCAAATCCTTATTTCGACTAAAAATGTAGACGAGTTAAAGGTGGAAGCTCAAAACCTATTTCAATCCTTTGGATCTGATTTTAATTATGAAAATCTTCTTGATTCGAATATTTATGACAACAAAGAAAACTATCGCAAATTCTTGAAAATGAATATTCTTTCAAAGTGGCTTCTCGCTAGCCAAGGTTATGATACTTATCAAGATAAATGGCGAAGTATCGACGATCAGTATCTCGATTACATTAGCAATATTGAAAGCGTGATTTATCAATTGGCCAAAGAAGAGATTTCTTCGAATTATAATCGCTACGGTTATGTCATGGACATCTTAAATTCACTAGATAGCTTAAAACAATTGAAATCGAAGTTTAATGATCTTTTGATGAAGTATTTTATTTTGGAGGACGATGGTGAACGTGTTGTCGTTATCGATTCGATGAAATTACTACTTACAAGTTATAGAAAGTCACATGATCAACTTATTTCTGAAGAGAAGCAGTATTTAGAGAATTATGAAATGATCCTCAAGGAGATCCAGCTATGAAAAAGCTTCTGCTACTTCTCTTTTTTATTTCATTCAATGGATTTGCAGAAAATGTATTCAGATTGGAAATTAATGGAATGATTGTTCTTTTAGGGAGTAATCAAAATAATGAATTGAGTTTAAAAAATGAGTCAGGAGATACCGTTTCTCCTAGCGATTATAATGCTGAACAACTTCAGGTGATTAATGCAGCGAAGGAAAGTCTTTTAAAAGCTGAGGTTATGAACACCAGTGTCAACGAAGTTAATCAAGAATTAGCAAAAAGAATTACTCGTCAATTAGGTAATCGAGTCAGTGCTAATATAAAATTTGAATTCAGTTATGAGCATTCTCTTGAGACAAATCTCTTTTTAAAGGAACAAAATTTAAAGTTTAATACGTTCAAAAAGAGGCTGTCTGAAGATATCTTTAGACCTAAATTTTATTCAGAAGCAATTAATCAAGATGTAGAGTTTGATATTAGAAATGGAGATCTTAATTCTTTAAAGATTTACCGTGAAGCTTTCAAAATAAATCGATCACAACTATCAAAGAATGAATCTTTTTACAGAGCAGAACTCGCTAAAAATGCAATCGAAATGCGTCAGGGATCAAAAAATGAACTTTCAAAAGATTCCCTTGATGGGCTAGAATTTCTTGCTTCAGCATCCATTACAAAGAATGTCGATTTATTTGCTAAGGCGATTAATCTTCTTAGTATTTCTAATGATTTTCAAAAGGGTCTTGCAGTATCTTTTGCTAACAATATTAATCCCGTTAGCTTTCTTTATCCCCTTGAATCAAATTGTGATTCAAGAGCATGTTTTGTAGGAGAGGTTGTAGGCGATAGTCTTTCTGTTCTTGCTGGAGTTGCCGAATTTTTCGCTGGTTTGAGTCTAAGTGCAGGAGGAGGAACATTAACAGTCGCTTCAGCTGTTGGAACGATTCCTTCGGGGGGCTTAAGTGGAGCAGGAGTGCCGGTTGGTATCTCTGGAGTCGTCGCAGGAGTTGCCATGGCATCACATGGATCAACTGTTGCTGGAAATGGAATTTCACGTCTCTATGAAAAAATCACTGATACTCAAAACTTAGAAAAGACTAAAAAATCTCAGCAGTTTTTGGAAAAATTTGGAAATAAAGGAAAAGAAAGAGCAAAGAGCGTTGCCGATGTTATTGG
Source organism: Halobacteriovorax sp. GB3 (assembly GCF_028649655.1). Lineage (NCBI taxonomy): Bacteria > Pseudomonadati > Bdellovibrionota > Bacteriovoracia > Bacteriovoracales > Halobacteriovoraceae > Halobacteriovorax > Halobacteriovorax sp. GB3. The sequence continues at coordinate 6,899 of NZ_JAQSLN010000004.1, read as the reverse complement.
CAAGAAAAAGTATAGCGAAATCATTAAGGCAGGAAATAAAAATCGTCCTGATCCTAAAACGTACTTAAGTGAAGAATATATTTCAAAACATCTAAAACAATTTGATGATGGTGCCACACGATTTATGAGTAAAAAAAATCTAGATAGATATGGACCTTCTCAGATCGATGGAACATCGTTTATTATGCCCAAAACTGAAGCAGATGATTTGCTTAAAAAGGCCAATGGGAATAAAAGAGTTTTAGAAGATGCTCTAGGACTAAGACCAGGACAACTCGATGTCGAAGAGTTGGTTCGAGTTGACATTGCTAATCCGAGAGAATTTAATTTACGTATTCCTTCTGGCAATGAAGCAGGGGCCATTGATCTTTGGTTGCCTGGTGGGAAGTTACCTCAAGGCGGAAATGAGGCCGTGATCGATCTTGATATTATGGATGAAGGTCTCGGTTGGATCGCATCAGAGCTGAATTTGTAAGTGGGAGAAATTGTGAAATTTGAAGATATAAAAGTTTATAGAGGACAAAGATTTTCTATAGAGAAAGAAATCGAAACGCAAAAATTATATATAACTTTTCCGGTGTTTAACGGTAGAGTGGAATATACTGAATTTTACGAAATTTCTGAGTTAGAGTTAGAAAAGTTTTTGCTGGATGAAGATCATCTCTTTATTTTTGTTCAGGAATGTAGAAATAAATTACATGATGATCGCTTACTGTTGGAGCCAGGTTCTTCAAGAGGAACTCCTTAATTTAAAACATAAAAAAGGCCTTCATTGAGAAGGCCTTTATATTTTAATTTTTTAATTCCCAGAAGGGATTCCTATTCTTGTTACTTGCTATTTAAATACGGCTCAACAATGCTTCTATCAAATGTATATTTCATTTCTTTTCCTTTGTTACTCGCTTCTGTATTTATAGTGAATTAGTAATCTATGTAGATGTCACACTTCGGCTTACTGAAAAAACCTCCAGTATCTTCACCGAAGATGTAGGCAACATAATCGCGACCATTAAAAGAGCAGTCAACGCGTCCAAATAAGTAATCAGAACTCACGCCCCAAACTTTTGAAAATTGACAGTGGTTAGCTGCTCCATCTCCATATTCCTCGTCAATTAATTGAACGACCTTTCTCTCGGACAAGTATGTATCACGACAGTTAGCGCCAAATGAACTTGTCGCAGTTAAAATCAAGGCTAAGAATAAGATTCGCTTCATTGGGATTCTCCTTATTGAAATAATGTTTCTATATTCGCTTGTTAGTTTATTCGTTATTTTCGATCATTCTTCTCTCTAAAGGAGAAATGATTCTTTTTTTTATATCTTGGTAGATTTTATGGGCCTGTTCTTTCATTTCTAAATTACAGTTCTCACAATTTTCAGATATGTTTTTCATCATGATTGAAACAATTCCGTATGAACCCAGTCGGCTAGAATCGCAGGCTTGTCTTTTCCCTGAAAGTAGAACGCCTCCGTCTATATCACTTACAAACGGTTTTCCGTGATCGTCCAAATGAGGAATAGGACAATCAGCATGGTGCCAATGATTACCCGTTTCTTCACTATGACGAGCTTCGTGAATCAATATGGCAATTCTTAGAAGCCTTGGAAGTTTAAAAAAATTATTGGTTACTGCAATCGTGTCTCTGTATCCATCAACATTAAATGCATACATATTCGCCATTGTATTTGATTTTCGAATGGTATTAATACGCTCTTCAAAGAACTCTTTGTACGTATTTTTATTACCTTCTCCAAAAACTTTATTATGCAAAAGGTTGGTTTTAGAAAATTTAAGAGAGTAGAGAAATTCTAAATCAGAAGATATCATCTCTACTTCTTTATCATCGTTAAACCAATTGAACTCTAGAGCATGAATTGAACCACTCATAAAGAAAAACAAAGCAAGTATTGAAGCTTGCAATTTAAAAAGAATTCTTCCTTCATGTTTTTTCATCGATATACCTAATTGTTCTTGTGTCTTAATAACTTCATATTTTGACATCAATAACGACTATTTTGTTCTTTGTAGGAATACTTATAAGGGGGTGTTAATTTTCTAACACCAATCCATATTTTCGATTCTTTAGACAATCAGTTATTACTTTCCCCATGACTGAGCGATCCAATGGAGATCGAATGTAAGTTTATTTTATGCGTTTTTATATGCTTACTATGTTATGAAACGTAAGTTTTCCAAACAGGGATAGATAGGGGATAAATATGAAGAACATTATTATTTTTTTAGTGACGAGCGGATTTCTTACGAGCCTTTCTTTCGCAGAAGAATTTGAAACAAAGCTTTATTGCAAGGCCGGTTATATTAAGAATGGACAGGACAATAGACTCGATTATATTTCAGGCGGTCAAGCTGCTTGTTTAAAGGCAATCAAGGGGCGGTTTTACTGTAACTCTGGAACAGTTAACGATGATCAGGGAAAAAATCTCGACTATATTTCTGGTGGTCAAAATGCCTGTATAAAGGCGATCAAAGGCCGTTTTTACTGTAATGCTGGTTATCTTAAGAATAAACAAGGCAATAGGCTCGATTATATCTCTGGTGGCCAAGAAGCTTGTTTAAAGGCAGTCAAGGGACGTTACTATTGCAACTCTGGTCATGTTAACGATGCCCAAGGCAATAGACTTGATTATATTTCAGGTGGGCAAAATGCTTGCTTAGAGGCGATCAAGGGACGTTATTACTGTAGCGCTGGCTATGTTCATAATGAACAGGGGGATAGACTCGATTATATTCCGGGTGGGCAGAGGGCCTGCATTGAGTCAATTTCGAACTAATCTTTCAAAAAAGCTCCAATCGTTAATACTCTAGAATGCTAACTTGTTACAAGAAATATCAAGGCCCGTCGTAGAAGACGGGCCTTAGTTCAAATTCTTATTTTTATCGACCAGTGATTGGTCGAGTTACTAGTAATTTAATTTGAACAGCTTGGCACCTGTGAATTTAAACTAGAAAGATAATCATTCATATACCCAATAGCTCTTTTATTTAACTTGTTTCCTCTGATGTAATCATCAGCAAAACCTAAGGAAAGAACTGAGGCTACAATTTCTCCAGTAGTATACTCATCCTCTCCTGCCTGTAGTATCACTACAGAATTTTGGATTTCCCCATTGTAGTCAAGTGCCTCAATCTTTATTGTCTTATGCTCAGAATTGTGTTCACTTGTCATGTAGGCACCTTCTTTTGAGTAATCAAATTCTGTTTTCTTTATGCATCTAATATTAGCCAAATCCTCAACAATATTGTATCCTGTAACGATTATCCTACCAAAGCGATTAGAGTCATTTTCAATCACATTAGTATAAGTAGCAAAGCTCCATGTTAAATCTTTTACGGTATTTGCAAAAGATGACATTGAAGTTAAAAGTGTTAATCCAATTAATAGTTTTTTCATAATATTCTCCGTTCATTTACCTAATGGTTTTCTAATTCAATATACTCATATATTGCCATCAATAATGACTATTTTTTTCTCGAAGAAAACATTACAAGTGGTGTTAGCTTTCTAACACCAATCTATTTTTTCGATACTTTGAAATATATTGATAAAATGCAGCCTAGTTTAAACCTGCGTTTATTGTTCTGTTTCTCGTGTATGTTTTATTAGAGCTAAACTCTTTAACCAGTTTGTATCTAAGTGTAATTCCACCAAGAATAACTTCTAAATTATCTCTTTCATCAGTTGTGAAATCAGATAGCTTTAGGGGCTCGCTATAGTATCTTAGGCTAGAAAGGTCTAGGGTAAGTCCAGAAGGGATATCTCCGTTCATTTGGTATTTAATAGCTTCAGTTATATCTTTGGCATCTTGAAGATCTTTAATTGGAAAAATTAAAACACTTTCAATCTCAATTTCTTTTTCCATAATATTTGTACCAACAACTTTCTTGAGAATTAATCCATGGCAGTCAACTTTCTTTTCATCGTCAAACCAGAATCGTCTTTCAACTTTCATTGAGCAGCCATCTTTTACTGTAATAGTACTTGCGTCATCAATGCCAGTGATCTTTAGTTCATTTCTTTCACCGGCAAAGGTGATTGTAGATGTAATCATAAGTAATAAAACAAGTAGGCTTTTCATTTTGTCCCTCCTCAGGAAGTAGATTCGTTAAATATTTGTTGGATTAGACATTAGGTTAGGCCGTTATTTTAAATCTGAGCCTTTTCATCCAGTCTAAGTTCATTCTTTAGAGGTTTATTTATTCTCCGATATCAAGAGTTCCTTCTGGCGCGGCATCAGGAGTAGATATTGACGCCAAAAGTGTTAATCCAAATACTATTTTTCTCATTTTAATTTATCCATTTTTTTTAACTAATATTTTTACTGAAATCTTGTTCGTACTTACATTGACTAGATATATAATTGTTTAGGAGCAATAAATGTGCCAATGTGGTCAATCAATTTAGAAGCAGATAGTAGAGTTTGGCCTTCTCAATCTGTTTAACAAGCTAAGACCTGTCAAAAGAATGATCAATCAAAGCTCTCTAGTATTCGGATACATCGCGAACAATTAAGGCTAAGAATTACAATATTAATGGGGAGATCAAGAGATCATGTTTGAGACTTATTCAAGGGAATAATTCTTCTCTCAATTCTAGCTTTAGCAGACCACGGATTTACGGTTAATGGTATGGCCAGTAAAGTATTAGATCCTCATAAAAAAGGACTAACTAAATATGGTGAATACTTTAGGATGTTAACAGTTTACAAGGAATAACAAAGCCCGTCGTAGTAGACGGGCCCGAATTTAGATTCTTATTTTTGTAGACCGGAAATTGGTTAAGTAACTAGTACTATTTACATGAGTTATCTGGAAGTCTGACGTTAGCAACAGTTAGGCCATTATATTTAATTTTACCAAAACAGATATTGGCAAGGCCTCTTCTTTCTGCAATGGTGTACAATGACTTAGAATCTTTTAATCGAAGCTGTTCTTCTATATCGACTTTTTGAACAAGGTTTATTATGTCAATTTGATCACAAGAGTTAGAATCAATTTTTTTCTTTTTAACTAATACACCTTGATAAATAGTATACTCAAAACAGAAATTAGCTAAACCATTTCGATGATTTAATACTACTTTATTTCTTTGATAATCAAATAGTGATTTTTGATTATCAAATACAATACGACCTATTCTGAGCCCTGATTCGTATTCCACTTGTGAATCATATTTTACAGGTAGCACTACGTTAGTATCATCAATTTCTGTTACGTAATACTTTATTTGACTTCCAAAAGAAGAGAAAGACATTAAGAGTGTTAATCCAATTAGTAATTTTCTCATGAGTAATATCCTTGTTCATTTAGTAATAGTTCTCTAGTTCAATATACTTTTATATTGCCATCAATAATGACTGTTTTGTTACGCGAAGAGTTTTTTACAAGGGGTGTTTGTTTTCTAACACCAACCTATTTATCAGTACTTTTCTTACAGAGTGGAGCCAGATTTTTTTGAGGCGAACGAAAAACGTTAGTGCTGAGAGAGCGTTGTCTGCTTTTGAAGAAAGGTAATCTTTGAATAACTGGTGCCTCGGGGGGACTTGTTCTTCCCACAAATTCACATCATTATCATCAAACTTCTTGTTTATCACTTCCTTCATTTCAAAATAATCTTTAAGAAGATGTTTAAACTTTGGGAGGATATAATATTGAATGAAAACATAGTCGTGGTTCGTATTTTATATTCAAGAATATTATTGATTATATTTTTAGCTTGTTTTCCATGTGTATCGACACAGCAATAAAGACTTGTTTCTTTGGCACTTCTTTTTAAATACTCTTTTGTCTAAAGTTTACTCGTTGATACGGTCGAACATTTTATGGCCGTCATCTATAAAAAAACGAGTATAATCTATGTATACTGTAGTATTGGAACCAAGTGCACCATTAGAACTTCTTGCAGTAATATATTCACTATCCAAAATAGAACTTGCTATACCAATCAGATATTTCTGATTATAAGGATTATCAATATCTTCTTCCGACATGTCGGCATCAGCAATTAGCGCACCGCCACTTCCGCCTTCATAATTAAAAGTGTTCAAAAGATATCTACTGTTACCAATATTTCTTAAATTTTTATTTTGAAGATTATCTGTATAAGTCATTTTCTTTCCACCTTCACCAATTTCCTTATCAGCTGAGAAGCCTGCAGCAATAGTATTCTTTGAATAAGACTGGATATCAATTGGTGTGAAGTAATATTCAGATTCTAAAAGAAGTGGTTTGATTTTTGAAAACGGGATTACTATTGGAAGTGAAAGTAAAGCAGTGTCCGAACTTTTATCTGACATTTCAACTGTTGCTGGCATTGATATTACTGATCCGTCCTTTAACTTTGTTTCCCATTTCATTGACTTTAATTTTGCCCCAGATCTTTTATTAGTTAGGCAGTGCTTAGCGGTCGTAAGAGTTCTGGATGCTCTACCTGGAGTTGTATCGGTTAGATTTGCTGTACAGTATCCAATAGTATTATCGACAAAGGTCACCGTTAATCTACCAACAGCATCTAAAAATTTTGGAGATTTACTTGTTCTTTGAACTCTTTTATCTTCAAGGTGAATTCCTGTTGCACTGTTAATATAAAGATTATCATTTCTACTAAATTTAGCAGTTGCGATCTCAACTAGTTTTAAGTTTTCAAGAACTGACTCATTGATTTCAACTTTTCCATTTTGATATAAACATTCGCTTGCAAGTGTCGAAAAATTAGACACTGTCAAAAGAGTAGTTAGGATAAGTAGTTGCTTCTTCATAAGTTCTTCTCCGTATTGACACCGATATCAATATATTTACAAAGGTTGTGCCAAATTTTTACCAGTCGTGGATTATTTCAATTGTTATGTTTTTGGTCCTTGGGGGGTTCTCCAATGCAGCA